>NZ_JBSZCG010000128.1:0-12719 GCF_054166365.1 Corynebacterium sp. UMB8791
ATGACAACTCAACGCAACACTGAATCCGACGACGCCACGCTGGGCACCGGCCTCAAATCGCGTCACCTGACCCTGATGGGTCTGGGCATGGCGGTAGGCGCCGGTCTCTTTCTCGGAGTGGGCGTCGGCATCCGGGCCGCAGGCCCCGCCATCTTGGTCGCATACGCGATCGCAGGCCTGATTGTTATCTCGGTTATGCGCATGCTCGGCGAGATGGCTGCAGCCCGCCCGTCTTCCGGCTCGTTCGCGACGTACGGGCGCCAGGCGTTCGGCCACTGGGCCGGCTTCCTGTTGGGCTGGCTCTACTGGTTCCTCCTCATCATGGTTGGTGGTGCAGAGATCACCGGCGCAGCCGCAATTATGTCTGGCTGGTTTGGCGTCCCCCAATGGGTTCCAGCGCTGGTCACAGTGGTATTCTTCGCTGTCATCAACCTCGCGCAGGTGAAAGGCTTTGGCGAGTTTGAGTACTGGTTCGCCATGATTAAGGTCGCCGTCATCATCCTCTTTTTGGTCATCGGCGCCGCGCTCTTCCTCGGCATCCTCCCCGGCCACGACTTCGTCGGCCTGGACAACGTCCGGGAGTCGGGATTCATGCCGAACGGCTTCGCCGGCGTCGCCGCTGGGCTGCTCGCCGTGGCGTTCGCCTTCGGCGGTATCGAGGTTGTCACCATCGCGGCGGCAGAGTCGGAGAACCCCGCGCAGGCCGTCAAGCGCGCGGTCAACTCCATTATCTGGCGCATCGCGCTCTTCTACATCGGAAGCATCATCGTCATCATCTTGCTGATCCCATATGCTCAAATCGACGGTGCCGACTCCGCTGCAGATTCACCATTTACCCAGGTGCTCAGCATGGCAAACATCCCAGGCGTGGTCGGGTTCATGGAGGCCGTCATCGTGCTGGCGTTGCTCTCCGCGTTCAATGCCCAGATTTACGGCACGTCTCGCCTCGCCTACCAACAGGCGCTCGAAGGCGACGCGCCGCGCTGGCTTCGCGCCACGAACAAGAACGCCGTCCCAATGAACTCCGTATTGGTGTCGATGTTCTTCGCCTTCGCCGCAGTCGGCTTGCAGTGGTGGAACCCACCAGGGCTGCTCGACTTCCTCATGAACGCCGTCGGCGGCTGCCTCATGGTCACGTGGGTAATGATCACGCTGAGCTACATCCGACTGCACCCGCAGATCAAGAACTCCGCAGTGCAGGTACGCGGAGCGACCTGGGTTCCGTGGGCAACGCTGATTGCCCTCGTGGGACTCACCATCCTCATGCTTTTCGACGCCTCCACTAGAGGCCAAATTATCGCGGTCCTCATCGTCTCCGCGGTATTGATCGGCGTATCTTTCCTGGTGCGCCCATCCAAGGAAAGCGTCTAACGGGCAAGCACAACTAGGAAGACGCGGACGTTTTCGGAGCTGTTTTCGGCTTCGAAAACGTCCAAATTTTATTAATGATGTAGTTCACCGGTGTCGCGATCAGCGTCGCCAGGCCCTGCGACCAGTAGGACTTCGTGCGAAGACCGGTGGAGTCGTCGAAAATGCTGTCCGGCAAACCAATTGGGGAGTTCGGGTTCATAAACAACGTCAAGAACACCAGCGAAACAACGAATGCCATCACGCCGGTGGTGAGGAACGGGAAGAACCCGCGGATCCACGAACGCCGCTGCGGGCCCCGGAAGGTCCACGACCTGTTGAGCTGGTAGTTCCATGTGTTCGCCACGAGAAACGCCACGGTAGCAAGCACGTGATACCAGCGGACGTTAAAGCGGGTGCCGAAAAGGTTGAAGAAGATGTCGCCCTCATGCAGATTGAAGCCGACTTCGATCGCTTTCTTGGTGAGGTAGAACACCAAAAGATTGACCAGGACGCCGGAGCCTCCCACAATGCCGAAGCGCAAAAACTCGCGCAGGCTTCGAAGCGCACGCATCCCACGATGCTCTGTTGGAGTGGTCACGTGTTACTCCGAGAGTCGCTGTGCGGCCTCAGCGATGGCCTCGTCGGAAGCCGTGAGGCCAACTCGAACATGCTGCGAGCCGCCAGGGCCGTAAAAGTCCCCTGGCGCAACGAGGATTCCACGCTGCGCGAACCAGTCGAGCGTCTGGCGGGCATCTGCGCCTTCCCTGCGTGTCCACAGGTACAGCCCGGCCTCGGAATGCTCAACGCTGCACCCTGCCGCGAGCAGCGCGCGCAAGAGTGTCACCCGACGGTTGGCGTAGCGAAGCCGCTGGAGTGTTTCGTGCTGATCGTCGCGGAGTGCAGCCAGCGTTGCTGCTTGGATTGGTCCTGGCACCATCATTCCGGTGTGCTTGCGCAACAGCAGAAGTTCTTGCACCAGCTTCTCGTCACCAGCGATGAAACCGACTCTGTAGGAGGCCATATTCGATGTCTTTGACAGCGAATGCAAGACCAAGAGGTTGGTGTTGTCACCACCGCTGACCGCCGGGTCAAGCAAAGATACTGGCGCACGCTCTTCGTCCCACGCCAGACCCATATAGCACTCATCTGAAACGATGATCGCGCCGGTGTCCCGCGCGTAGTCAACCCATACGCGCATCTCCTCTGCGGAGAGGACGCGACCGGTTGGGTTGCTCGGGGTGTTTAAGAATACTAGGGACGCACCATCGACTGGAACGTCAGATCGCACGACCTTGCATCCCGCTATGATCGCGGCCACCTCGTAGGTTGGGTACGCGATCTCCGGGATCACCACTATGCCACCGCGCAGGTTGAGCAGGGTTGGAAGCCACGCGACAGCCTCCTTTGTGCCGATGACGGGAAGCACAGCGTCTGTGTGCAGGTCCTGAATGTTGTATCGGCGCTCCAGCGAGTCGGCAATCGCTTGGCGTAGTTCCGCCGACCCCTGCGTCGGCGGGTAGCCAGGCGCAGCGGCATGCTCAGCCAGGGCAAGCTGGATGGAAGGGTCGACTGAATCTACCGGTGTCCCGACCGAGAGGTCAATGAGTCCGCCGGGATAGCTGGCTGCCTTCTGCTTGACATCGAGGATGGTATCCCAAGGGAACTCCGGTAACTGCTCCCCTAAGCCGGCGCGATAGTGCGTGCTCATGCAGGTTTAACCGTCCTGGTTCTGCGGTGGCAGCGCCTCCACGAATGGGTGGTCGAAATCCTGTGGTCCAAGCTTTGTCGCCCCGCCTGGCGATCCGAGCTCGTCGAAAAAGCCGACGTTTGCGTCGTAGTACTCGGCCCATTCCTCCGGGGTGTCATCCTCGTAAAAGATGGCCTCTACCGGGCAAGCTGGCTCACATGCACCGCAGTCGACGCACTCGTCTGGGTGAATGTAGAGCATGCGCTTGCCCTCATAGATGCAGTCGACTGGGCATTCTTCGACGCAGCTGCGGTCCATTACGTCCACGCATGGTTGAGCAATCACATAAGTCATGCGTTCCAGTATGTCACTTTCGACCGAAAAGGGGCCAAACGCCCCCACCCAAACCCGCAAAAAGGAGCAGCAACGTCAGCGGGCTCGCGGGGAGCACGACCGCTCCCCGCGCCGGGAGAGCAATAAGCAGAACAAAGAAACCTACCACCCAAACAACGAGTGGAACGAGCTTGACCAGCAGATGATCTGACCACAGCGCCGCAGTCTTCGTGAGCACCGCATTAAAGAGCGCAGCGATGACTACCGTAAACGGCACCGCGATTCCAACAATACGTGTGTCCAAGTTGACAGCTTCTAACAAAAGTGAAATGAGCGCGCCGACAGAAAGCCAGATGAGACCTGCTGCTTTCTCGCCGCGGGCAATGTCCGCCTTGCAACGGGTTTCAGTCATCGCTCAAGTCCGCTGAGCACATCCGACGTATCGACGACCGCTTCGCCACCGCCCAGTTGGAAATGCTCCCACGGCTGAATCGGCTGCACAATCAAGTTGGACAGCGCGTAGTACATCACTGGCCCCTTGCCCAGCACCGCGTGCGGGTTCGTCGCGCTGGTCCGCCCGTCCGCAACCCAGATTTGTGTCGCATGCGCCGCCATCGCAGCGATCTTGGCGCTGTACGCCTCACCGTCCAGGCGCACCGAAACATCGACGCTGTCCACGCCGTCGAGCTCGCCAGGCTTTGGCAAGCGCCAGCCTTCAGGCGCGACCTCAGGCAAAAGCGCGTCGGTTTCCTCCCTCTTGCGCACTGCCCACAGGATGCGCGGGATATCAAACTCCTCAGCGGCCTCGTGCACGATCTCGTGCGCACGAATATGATCCGGGTGCCCGTACCCACCGTCGGGGCCGTAGGTCAAAACGAGGTGTGGACGCTCCCGGCGCAGTACTTCCAGCAACGCGTCGACTGCGCGACGCCCGCTATTGACAAATGCACGTGGGTTCTTGCTGGCCTCCGACCCCGCCATCCCACTGTCACGGAAACATCCTGCTCCGCCGAGAAACTCGCCACGAACACCTATTGCCTGGAGCGCGCCGTGCAGCTCCGCAATGCGGAACCCGCCTAGCTGATCACCATGGTCATTCGTCAGCAGTTGATATGGCTCTCCAATGACCTCGCCTTCCTCCCCTAACGTGCAGGTCACCACTAGTACGTCCGCGCCGCGTCGCGCGAGGTCAAACAGCGTTCCTGCCATGGTGATGGACTCGTCGTCGGGGTGCGCGTGCACGGCGAGCACCCGGTAGCCCTGTAGGTCACGGGAGTTGTGCATGATTAATCCGATCTCCTTCGTTTCGTTTCGGTTGCAGGCGCCACGAAGCGGCCGTCGATAAGCCTGCTTTCCAGTTATTCAAATCTGCATCCGCCCCGATGATGCCCTCCCCGAGGGCGATAATACGACGCTCGCGCGCAATCGGCATCCATAGTGCCTCTTGCTCGAGCACCTCATTGACCGCCTCGGTGGCCTGCTTAAGCCCGTACGAACCGGCCAAGATTTCTTTCGCAAGCCCCACCGACTGAGGTTCACAAAAACCGGCGAGGTTGCCTGCACGAGGGGCGCCCGCGACGCAGTCCAAGCGACTCGCAGCATCCGGCAAATTTTCCGGATCGTGTTGCCACGCCACCAAAACATCAACGGTATTTTCCTCGAGACCTGAGCGAATCAGCGAACCGAAATCCGTCGCGACAACTCGTGCCGACACTCCACGATCGTGCAGCATGTCCGCCATCGATCGAGCCGCTGCTACCGCTGCAGGATCTGCAAGATCGGCACCAATGCGTATCGCACCGTGAGCCGCAACGTGTTGATACACCGCGTGCGGCTCATGCGTGCTCACTTGACCGTGCTTTGCAACCGAAACATCAGCCGTGCGGTCCAACGCAATGCTTGCAAGCAGCGGAACGTCGATCAGCGAACGAAGCTCCGAACGAACCTCAGGCGACATCCCAGACGTCGCAGAAAGCACAGCGCCTAGCACCCGTGGCGTATCGAGCACCCGCGTCTGCACACCCGGTACCAGGCTGAGCACGCGCCCGGTCGTCTCGCTAGGAACTCGATCCACAAACACGAGTTGGCCCGTGCGCAGCTGATCTGCAATCTGGGTGGTCCCGCGTACCGCGTGCAGCGTCAAAATATCTATCTTGGCAGGATTAGCCGCCCAAAACCTATCATTGCGGTTCAGCGTAATCGTTCCACGACCGCGGTCTACCCCGCGCACCATGTACCGGCCAGCAGAAACCGGAATCGTGTCGCGCAGCGCCACCCCGAAATCAGAGCCGTCGGCTGCGAACACATGCGCCGGCAGCAAGTGGTCGAAAAGGCCACGCCAATCCGCGACAGGCTCAGCGAAGTCAACGTCGACGACCTTGCCCGTCGCGCCACTGACACGCACGGCATCGATCGCGCGATACCCGGCCGGGTTTCGCACTCCTGGCGTGTCCCGCATCCCCCGCCACAGGTACACAAAGTCCGCACCGGTCACCGGCGTGCCATCAGACCATTGCGCGGTCTCGCGAATGATGTAGCGCACCGTCATTGCACGGGGCGATTCTGAGAGCACCGTCGCCCCATTGAGCAGTGCGGAATTTCTCACCCCATCATGAAATGCGCTGGGAAGCACCAGATTCGCCACACTCTTCACAACCGCAGATTCATCAGCGATAAGGTGCGGGTTCAGCCCGTTTCGGAGCGAATCCACACCAACCTCCACCTGGGAGCGCACGCGAGTCTTGCCCTCCGGTCGAGCGGAAGTAGTCGTGGAATCCTCTTGCTCATACATCTCACGAGCAGCAACATCGTTCGGATCAACGAGAGGCGGCGGACCAGGCGACGCGGCGCATGCAGAAAGCGCAACCACGCCAGAGCACGCAAACAGCGCCACGCCGACTCGCAGTGATCGCGAGCGACGTGGCGCTGAAAAGATGTGCGGATTCATCGCAGTAAATACTACCGCACCAGTGCGTAACTACTTATTGCGCTGCTTTGCACGTGAACGGGCACGGCCACGCTCCGTGGAGTCGAGAATGATCTTGCGCACTCGCATCGCCTCCGGAGCGACCTCAACGCACTCATCCTCGTCGCAGAACTCAATTGCCTCATCCAAGGACAGCGTACGGGCCTTCGCCAACGTGACGGTCGCGTCGGCGGTTGCGGAGCGCATGTTCGTCAGCTTCTTTTCCTTCGTGATGTTGATGTCCATATCCTCATCACGGTTGTTCGCACCAACGACCATTCCCTCGTAGGTCTCTGCACCAGGCTCCACGAAGAAATCGCCACGGTCCGCGAGCTGCGTCAGCGCGTACGCGGTGACCTGGCCAGAGCGGTCAGCGACCAGCGAACCGGTCGGACGGCCCTTGATCTCGCCCGCCCATGGGCGGTGCTCAATCGAGTAGGAGTTCGCAATGCCAGCGCCACGGGTCTCGGTCAGGAACGTCGTGCGGAAGCCAATCAGGCCACGAGCCGGAACGTCGAACTCCATGCGAACCCAATCGCCGGAGCCCGTGTTGCCCATCGCCGTCATCTGGCCCTTGCGGGCCGCCATCAGCTGGGTAACAGCACCCTGGTGTTCGGAGGGGACGTCGATAACCATGTGGTCGTACGGCTCGTACACCTTGCCGTCGATCTCCTTGGTCACGACCTGCGGCTTACCAACGGTCAGCTCAAAGCCTTCACGACGCATCGTTTCAATCAGCACGGTCAGGGCCATCTCGCCGCGACCTTGCACTTCCCAGGTGTCCGGACGCTCGGTCGGCAACACCTTGATGGAGACGTTACCGATGAGCTCCTGGTCCAGGCGCGCCTTGACCATGCGGGCGGTCAGCTTATCGCCACCGTTGCGCCCAGCCATCGGCGAGGTGTTCACACCGATCGTCATAGAAATTGCGGGATCGTCAATCTTGATGCGTTCGAGCGGCTCAATGTGGTCGACGTCGCACAGCGTGTCACCAATCATGATTTCGTCGATGCCCGACACTGCAGCGATGTCACCCGCGACGACGCCGTCCTTCGCCGGAACTCGGTCGAGCCCCTCGGTGACCAGCATCCAATACTACGCTGTTTTCGGTTAGCTGACTGATAGTCGGAGCAAAGCCGTACTTTTCACCGAGTGCGGTAAGCAGGTCATCGACCTGGTCCATCCGGTAGCCACGGTGCACCACTTCAAGGTGCACGTCTCCAATGTTGCCCTCCTCAACTGCGAGCCGGTTCGCGGACTTGACGTCCTCGGTCTCCATCATGGGTGGCAGCTGTTCGCCGCGCCCAAACAGCTGGCTAAAGAGCAAGAAACCAAGCACGCAAAAAACGGCAATGGCGATAATCAGGATGATCCAAGAAAGCATGTCATCATACTAGCGTTCAGCGTTCAGAATTTCGCACCAGGGCGGCCGTTGCTTCGTCTTCTGTTCGGAACCTAGCTGTCCGGATACCAACGCCCTGTCGAGAATTGTCGACGCCACCACGTCCGCCATCGGCCGCAGTTCCTCAAGCGGGCGGTTGCGGTGTACGCGAGTTCCAAGATCCGCTTCCGCAATAGCATTGCGTCCATACCTGGCGAAGGTGTCGATGAGCAGCCCCGACTCAACGCCGTATCCCGCCACGAACGGCAGGCGCAGCGCTGTATCTCGCCGTATTGCATATTCGCCGGCCAGTGGCTGACCAATATCACTCAATGCTGGGAAAAACCGTCGTAGCAAAGGCTTTGCAGTCAGTTCCGTGACACGCCCGCCGCCAGAAGGCCGCCCGTCCAGGGATCTTTTGTAACGAGCTTTCACAAGGTGGATCTCCGGGGTCTTGAAGGGCTCGATGAGTGCATCAATCCACCACGGCTCGAGGGAGGTGACGTCGGCGTCGATAAACACGACGAACTCTCCGCGCGCGGCCTTCACACCGCGCCACAGTGCTTCGCCCTTGCCTTCCTGCGGTTCAATCGCGCTGACCTCGCGCCAGTTCACCACACGAGCCCCCGCCCTGGCGGCAAGCGTCGCGGTGTCGTCGTGTGAATCCGAGTCGATGACCAGTACTTCCCCATCGCGCCGAACTGCATCTGCAACGCAGCAGCGTCGCACAACGTGTCCGACGGTTGCGGCCTCGTTCAGCGCCGGGATGACCACACTGACGCGCACTACGCAAGCCCCCGCACGGTATTGATCGGTGGCATATGTCCCTGGATGGCGGCGGTCATTCGGATCACGTCGAGGGTTTCGGCGACTTCGTGGACGCGAAAGGCTGCGACACCGCGTGCGGCGGACCACGCTGTCGCTGCGAGCGTCCCTGCGACTCGCTCGCCAACTGCACGGTCGAGCGTCTCGCCGACGAAGTCTTTGTTGCTCAGCGCCATGAGCACTGGCCACCCTGTTGCGACGAGCTCGTCGACTCGGCGCAGCAACTCCAGTCCGTGGAAGGTGTTCTTGCCGAAGTCGTGCGTTGGGTCGATCATCACGAGATCTTCGGGCACGCCGCAAGCAACGGCGCGCTCGGCGAGCGCTGTGGTTTCCCGGATGACGTCGGCGACGACATCGTCGTAGTGGACGCGGTGTGGGCGTGTGCGAGGTACCGCACCGCCGGTGTGGGAGCAGACGTACCCAACGCGATGCGCCCCGGCGACCTCGACAAGCTCGGGATCGTAGCCAGCCCAGGTGTCGTTGATTAGGTCCGCACCCGCCTCGATTGCGGTCTGTGCGACGTCGGCGCGCCAGGTGTCCACGCTGATGCGTATTGACGGGTGCCGGAGGCGGATGCCCCGGATGACAGGGACGACGCGTTCGATCTCCTCTGCGGGGTCGACTTCGTCGCCGGGACCTGCTTTTACCCCGCCGACGTCGACAATCGACGCTCCCTGCGCGATCACCGTATCGGCTCGATCCAGCGCTTGCTCTATCGCGAACGTTGCTCCTTTGTCGTAAAACGAATCTGGCGTCCGGTTGATGATCGCCATAACCTCTGCGATGCGGCCAGGCATCTCTTAGACGTCCTCGTTGTGAGCATCTCGCAGGCGCGCGTCTGTCATCACCTTATGTGCGTGCACGATGTGCGCGATCGCGTCGTCGACGGAGTCGGTGACGTAGAACAGGGATTCATCGCCCGGCGAGATGAGGCCGCGGCCAAGCAGCTGCTCCTCAATCCACGCAACCAGGCCGGACCAGAACTCGGTACCCATGAGCACTATCGGGAAGTTGGTAACCTTTTGGGTTTGCACCATCACGAGCGTTTCGAACAGCTCGTCCATGGTCCCGTACCCGCCCGGCAGCGCGATGAACGCCTGCGAGTACTTCAAGAACATTGTCTTGCGCGCGAAGAAGTAGCGGAAGTTCAGGCCGAGGTCGACCCAATCGTTAAGCGTTTGCTCGAACGGCAACTCAATGCCGAGCCCCACCGAGATGCCGTCGGCATCGTGGGCACCGCGGTTCGGCCCCTCCATCAAGCCTGGACCGCCACCAGTGATGACCGCGTATCCCGCCTCGACGAGCGCCTTGCCTACCTCGCATGACAGCGCATACTCTTCCGTGCCTTCGTTGAGGCGTGCGGAGCCAAACACAGTGACCGCCTTCGGCAAGTCGCTCAGTGCGTCGAAGCCTGCGACAAACTCAGACTGGATTCGCATCACACGCCACGGGTCCGCGTGCTTCCAGTCGTGATCGCTGTAGCCCAAGGACTCCAGGAGGCGACGGTCGTGCGTCGTCGGCTGTTCGGTGTCCTCGCTTCGCAACATGATTGGGCCGCGCAGTTTTCGCTCCTTGTCCGGTCGCGGTGACTTGTGAGGTGCCATGGGTCCTTCCTTCCTCAAAACACGTTGAGTTCGACTCTGCCAAAAACTTATATGCTAGGCCAACCCCTCCCCCGCTTGTCGTCCGAGTCCGGCCCTTTGTGACTGTGCGTTTAAGATGACAAGCATGTTACAAGGAGCGCAGGCCACAGGTATTGCCAATATTTCGCTGGACGGTACGGTACTCGACACCTGGTACCCTTCCCCTTCACTTATCGACGACCCCTCCGGCCTCACTTCCGGATCCCGCAGAGTCAGCGCGCACGAACTTGGGGACGCATTCCTCAGCCTGGTGGGCATGGACTCGGACCGGCTCGTCGAGCACGTGCCGGTGCGCACCACAATCGCGGACCTGTCCCAACCCCCTGTGGATGCCCACGACGTATACCTTCGGCTCCACCTGCTCTCCCACCGCCTGGTGCGCCCCTTCGAAGTCAACATGGAAGACTGCCTCGAACACCTCGAGCCGGTGGTATGGACGAATAAGGGTCCATGCTTGGCGGATAACTTCGAATTCGTGCGAACTCGCCTGCGTAGCAGGGGCAACATCCATGTCTACGGTATCGAACGGCTTCCCCGCATGGTCGACTACGTGGTGCCGACTGGGGTCTCAATCTCTGAGGCGGAGCGCGTCCGCCTCGGGGCCTACTTGGCTCCAGGAACGTCCGTGATCCGTGAGGGCTACGTCTCGCACAACTCCGGCGCTCTTGGACCGGCAAAGATTGAGGGGCGGCTCTCCTCCGCTGTCACGGTTGGTGAAGGTACCGAGGTTGCGTTGTCGGCGGTGCTGATGGCTGCGCGCGGCAGCGGACATAACCGGATCCCGCTACGAGTCGGACGCAATTGCACGCTTCACCCCGCATCGGGTGTAATCGGGGTGGATCTCGGGGACAACTGTGAGATCGGTGTCAATGTGATGCTGGAGCCGTCGACAATTATCTACGACACAAGAAATGAGACACATATTCCAGCAAGTGAGATTGCTGGTCAGAGTGATATCAGCATCCACCAAGAGCCGGCAAGCACCACGCCCGTACTGCGCGCGCGAAGCAGCTAACGCTCTAGTTTTACGGGCCGAATTCGCAGTGCACGGAGCGACACATCGGGGAATGATAGGCATGAATGTACATGAGTGTTTAAGGTAATTGCCATGTCTTTGAAAGCTTCACCGGTTGTTGCCCCAACTCAGGCGTCGACATCGTTACAGCGCGGACTGAAGACCCGGCACCTGACCATGATGGGCCTCGGCTCAGCAATTGGCGCCGGGCTCTTCCTTGGCACTGGTGTGGGTATCGCCGCAGCAGGCCCCGCTGTCATCATTGCGTACATGATCGCTGGCGCAATCACCGTGTGCATCATGCAGATGCTCGCGGAGATGGTTGCCGCGCGCCCTTCTTCGGGCACGTTTTCTACCTACGCGGAGCAGGCCTTCGGTCCGTGGGCAGGCTTTGCCATCGGCTGGCTCTACTGGTTCATGATGATCATGATCATGGCCGTCGAGATCACCGGCGCTTCCGCCATCATCGCATCATGGCTCGCGGTGTCTCCGTGGATCCCGGCGCTGACAGCGATTGTTATCTTCACGGCGATTAACTTCGCCGCAGTGCGAAACCTCGGCGAATTCGAGTTCTGGTTTGCCCTGATTAAGGTCACCGTGATTTGTCTCTTCCTCGCCCTCGGCGTGGCGCTGTGGCTGGGGCTCCTGCCGGGAACGTCGTTCGTCGGCACGACGAACATTGCCGAGTTCGGGTTCATGCCGAACGGCTGGGGTGGCGTCGCCACGGCACTGCTTGCAGTTGCGTTCGCATTCGGCGGTATTGAGCTGGTCACCATCGCGGCGGCCGAATCCGAAGACCCCGAGGTTGCCGTGCACTCTGCGATCCGCTCCATCATCTGGAGAATCGGCGTCTTCTACATTGGATCAGTGTTGCTTATCGTCTTGCTGCTGCCATACGAAGACATCGGTGGGGCGAACGACGCTTCCGAGTCCCCGTTTACCGCCGTGCTGCACTTGGCAAACATTCCGGGCGCGGTAGGCATTATGGAAGCAGTCATCGTCATCGCGCTGCTTTCCGCGTGCAACACACAGATCTACGGTTCTTCCAGGTTCCTCCACAACCTGGCCCTGCGCGGCGACGCCCCCGAGGCTTTCGCACGCACCGACCACCGCGGCGTACCGATGCGCGCCGTCGTGCTCTCCGTGTTCTTCGGCTTCGTAGCTGTCGCACTACAGTACTGGAATCCCCCTGGACTGCTCGCATTCCTGCTCAACGCGGTAGGCGGCTGCCTGATCGTGTTGTGGTTCGCCATCACATTCTCGTTCCTGCGCATTCACCCGCAGCTAGTGAAGCGCAACGAGATCACGCACGTTCGCATGTGGGCTCCAGGAGTCTTGCCGTGGGCAACGGTTGTACTGGCTGGAGCCATCGTGGTGCTCATGCTGACCAACCCTGACGGCCGCTTCCAAATGTTCGCGGTAGCAGTCGTCGTGGGCATCATTTCAATCGCTGGCGTCCTCTGGACCCGCACCGACACTTTCCAACAACGCGCTAAGGACGCCGCCGAGAGGAACATCCG
>NZ_JBSZCG010000129.1:0-11720 GCF_054166365.1 Corynebacterium sp. UMB8791
GTGGCTACAGAACGGATCCGCCGAGCAGTACTGGTGGTTGCGCTGCTGAACTTGGCGTACTTCTTCGTTGAGTTTGTGGCGGCTGTTTCGATTGGGTCGGCGTCGTTGTTTGCGGATTCGGCGGACTTCCTGGAGGACACGGCGATTAACTTCCTGGTGTTCTTCGCGGTCGCTTGGTCTGCATCGCGGCGTCGTACGGCGGGTAGTGTGTTGGCGGCGTTGATTCTGATTCCGGCGGTCGCGGCGGTGGTGACCGTTGTTGCGAAGGTGCTGGACCCGGAGCCGCCATCGCCGGAGGGCCTTACGGGGGTCGCGGTTGGTGCGCTCGTGGTGAATGTCGTGTGCGCGGTGATTCTGCTGAGGCTACGGGACCAGGGGTCGTCGTTGGCGACGGGGGCGTGGCTGGCGGCGCGCAACGACGCGCTGGCGAACCTGCTCATCATTGCGGCCGGATTGCTGACGTTCGTGTGGTCCACCGCCTGGTTCGACATCATCGTTGGCGCCATCATCGCAGCGGTGAACTTCTCAGCTGCGAAGGAAGTTTGGGAGGCGTCCCGCGAGGAGTACGACACGGTGGAGGAAGCCTTCGCAGAGATGGATGACGACTAGCTCCACACCCCTGAGGCTCCTCGCCGGTGCGTGCCGACCAAGTTCGTGTCGATGATGCCGGTGGATTCCATGAGCGCGTACATCGTGACGGGGCCGACGAAGGTGAAGCCGCGCTTCTTCAGGTCACGCGCGAGGCGGCGTGACTCCTCAGACTGGGTTGGAACCTCCGCCATCGTGCGGGGTGTAGGTGTGGTTTCTGGCTGGTAGGACCAGATAAAGGTTGCAAGATCCGTGCCGGTTTCGCGCATTTCGCGGGTAGCGGCAGCGTTGGTGAGCACCGCCTGGAGTTTGCGCCGGTTGCGAATCAGGGAGGCGTCGTCAAGAAGGTGCTCGATTGAGTCCATCCGTGCGAGGACGTCGGGGTCGAACCCGTGGAAGGCTTCGCGTAGGGCGTCGCGCTTTTGCAGAATGAGCTTCCACGACAATCCGACTTGGAACCCCTCGAGGCAGAGGCGCTCGAGCATTCCGGCCTCGTCGCGGATGGGCATGCCCCATTCGGTGTCGTAGTAGTGGCGTAGGAGCGGATCGTGTGCGGCCCAGGGCGGGCGGCTGAGTCCGTCGTCGCCGGTGATTGGGAATTGTTGCTTCGTTTCTTTATCCATACGTAGTTTGACGTTTTTCTGTCTGGTTCGGTTCCTTGAGTACTCTAGTGTGCATGAACAGGCCAGCAGTTCGAGATTTTGCGCTCTTAGTCATCCGCGCGGTGCTCGGGATCGTGTTTGTTGCGCGTGGGTACCAGCGCTGGTTTGAGCTGGGAATGCGGCGCACTGCGGAGGACTTTGCGGCGATTGGGGTGCCTCAGCCGACGCTGTCGGCGTACCTGGCGGGATTCGTTGAGCTGGTTGGGGGAGCGTTCCTCGTCATTGGTCTGCTGACTACGATCGTCGCGTCGGTACTTGCATTGTTGGCGGTGGCGGCAACCTACTTCGTGCATTTGAGCAACGGTTTCTTCATTGCCGATGGCGGTATTGAATACACGATGGTGCTCGCCGCGGCGTTGTTCGTGGTCATCGTGTTCGGGCCGGGGCGCGCAAGCTTGGACGGGGTGCTCACACGTGATTAGCCATGACGAGATTCAGGCCTGCCTGTCCGCGCGGCTCGACGGGGAGCAACCATCGCTTGACGACGCCATCGTGGACGCCCACCTGGCGCAGTGCGAGGAGTGCGCCGCGTTTTGGGAGCAGGCGCTTTCCTTGTCGCAGACGGTGCGCTTTGCAGAGGTTGACGGCAATGTGGCTCCTCCGAGCGACCTCGCTGACGCGATCCTCGCCGGGGTCAACGACCCGTGGCACGCGATGATGCAGCGCCGCCAAGTCAACGTGATGATTGGCAGGGCCGCGCTGTGTGCGATCGCGGTGTGCTGGATTGTGTGGGCCATCGTTGGGGTCGTCGGTGTGGGCGAGGCGTTGGCGCAGACTCCCGAGGTCGCCGCAGCCACGCTGATGGGGGTTGCGGTCCGCTTCGGCGTGGGTTTGTCGTTGGGGCTCGCGTCCTGGAAACCTGCCCAGATTCCCGGCATTGTGCTGATCGTGGGGACGATGTTCACGTTTACCCTGGGGTTTGCGGTGCTTGATGCTGTGCAGCGTATCGGAGCAGTGGCACCGATGACGGTCATCGCTCCGGGAATCGCGTTGTTGGCGCTCGCCTGGACGTGGATCGCGGACAAAGGCGTGTCCATGCGCCGCGCGTGGCACTTGCTCAACGCAGACCCGTCCGGCCTCTAGCGAACTACTTCCAGCTCGGGAACCACATGAGGGACTCGTAGTAGCCGTCGGTGACGCGAAGGCCGTACAGGATCGGGCCCCAGTAGACGAAGCTTGCTGCCACAACGGCGAGGTAGACAACCACGATGATTTGGCCGGTGCGAATCGGGGCGCCCGTCAGTTTCACCAGCCACTTAGGTTCCCGTAGCGTGCCCTTCTTCGCGATGTTGCCGAGCGCCAGCGCGAGCAGCACTGCGGTAAACGGAATGAGCGCGGTGGCGTAGAAGAAGTACATCTGGCGGTCGAACGCCGCGAGCCACGGCAGGAAGCCTGCGGCGAAGCCGATGACTGGCACGATGACGCGGAAGTCGCGTCGGGTAATCCAGACCCACGCTGCCCACAGCAACACCGGGATGGTGAGCCACCAGATCGCCGGGGTGCCGAACAGCGAAATCATTTCGCGGCAGGTGTTGCCGTCGCCGCACTCGATGTCGGTGGAGGAGTAGTAGAGGATCGGGCGTGCTGCGACGAGCCACGCCCACGGCTTGGAGTCCCATGGGTGCGAGTGCCCGCTAGAGCTCGTGAGGGAGCCGTGGAACTCAAGCACGGAGAAGTGGTAGTACAGCCATCCAGCAGCGGCATCCGGCAGGTTGGCCAGCCATGGCCAGTCGGATCCTGCGATCGTGCCATCCGCCAGGGAGTGGCGGTACACAGAAGTCTCAGAGGCGAACCATGCGCGCCACGACCAGATATAGAGGAGCGCAGGCAGCAGCACGATCGAGGCGAGGGCGGAAGGTACGTCGCGCAACAGTGCGCCAGCCAGCGGCTTCTCGACGCCATAACGCTTTCGCAGCCACAGATCCCAAAACGCAGACATCAGGCCGTAGAACGCGATGTAATACAACCCCGACCACTTCACGCCCAGTGCGAGTCCGAGCAACACACCGGTAGCGAAGCGCCACCAGCGGAACCCGAGGCGCGGCCCGTACGGACCCGAGGACTGCACAGCACCTGACAGCCAGGCGTCGTGCCAACGCTGGTGTACCTGGCGCATGTCACCTGCGAGCGTCCACGCGGCGGCGACGATGAACAGCACCTGGAAGATGTCCAGCATGCCAAATTTGGCTGCGACCAGCAGGACGCCGTCGAAAAGCGCGATGACGCCTGCGATGGCTGCGATCGACGTCGACTGGCTCACGCGGCGAGCGAGCAGGAACGTGAACACGATTACTGCGGTACCAAAGAGCGCCGTCATGATGCGCCAACCCATCGGGGTGTAGCCGAAGACGGTTTCACCAAGCGCGAGGAGCTGCTTGCCCAGCGGCGGGTGCACCACCAGCCCATAACCGGGGTTGGACTCGATGCCGCCCAGCACTGGGTTAAAGGAGCTGCGCACCATGTCCCAGCCCTGCGGCACGTAGTGCTTCTCATCGAAGACCGGGGTGCCAGAAGACGTCGGCTGCACCAGCCCGAGGAAGCGCGTGAACAGCGCGAGGACCGTCAGTACCGCCAGCGTCACGGTGTCCCTGCGATGCCATGGCACACTGACTGGTGCTCCCGGCTGTGGCCTGCCAGGCTTCATCAACGCGGGCGTTGGCGACGCTTCACTCTGGACGGTATCGATGGGCGCATTGGTATTCACGTGAATGGATACTACTGTGTTCGCCGCATTATCTGTAGCTGCACCTAGTATCTATTGCATGGATAGTGCAGACACTCAAGCGACGTTGCAACACCAGTTTCCAACACGTGGGGTAGTGCTGGCCGCTACGCCGCTCGGCAATATTGATGACGCCTCGCAGCGGCTTCAGCACGCACTCGCGAACGCAGACGTGATTGCGGCGGAGGATACGCGGCGCACCCGCGCGCTAGCGGCAGCCTTGGGGGTGGAACCGCGTGGGAAGATCATCTCGAATTTTGACCACAACGAAGAGCAGCGGCGGGACGAGTTGCTCGTGGCTGCTCGCAATGGCGTTGTGCTCGTGGTGACGGACGCCGGCATGCCGATTGTGTCCGACCCCGGCCTTTCACTCGTTGCAGCGGCACACGATGCCGGCGTCCCCGTGACTTGCCTGCCTGGTCCCTCTGCTGTCACGACGGCGCTTGCGCTCTCGGGCCTGCATGTAGGGCACTTCATCTTCGATGGCTTTGCTCCACGCAAGGCAGGCGCGCGGGAAGCCTGGCTCAAGGAGCTTGTGCACCAACCGCGCGCCGTGTGCTTCTTCGAATCACCGCACCGACTGGCACAGACGCTTGCCGACGCCGCTTCGGTCCTCGGCCGCGATCGACGTGCAGCGGTGTGCCGCGAACTGACAAAAACGTACGAAGAAGTAAAGCGCGCAACCCTTGGTGAACTCGCCGAGTGGGCCAAGGACGGAGTGAGGGGAGAAGTCACCGTTGTCATCGAGGGCGGTGACGCCGCAACAGCGGAGCCCGAAGACCTCGTGGAACTAGTCTTAGAGCTGGTAAGCGGGGGTATGCGGATGAAGGATGCAGTGAAGACTATCGCGAAGCAGCACGGGGTGAAATCGGGCGAATTATATGACCTCGCTCAGGAAGCTCGCAGCGCGGAATAGTCAGACTTTTTGGCTGAAAATGGGCACTACGTGGACGAATTGGATTAGATATAGCAGCCGAATTCAGTTAACCTGCTAAAGCTTTCTTATTTTCTATGGAATTGAGGAGAATTTTTCATGTCTCAGGGAGACCTGACCCAGGATCCGCATGATCCTGATGCAGAAACTCGGAGTACTGAACAGATAAATTCCGATGAAACCGAAATTGCCGCACCGTCTGCGACGAGCGAGCTTGCCGAGCTCATCGTTGCAGAGCGGCGCGGGGAGCGTAAAGAATCGGTCGACGCAGAGGAGCAGGTTGAGCTTGCTGCGGAGGACGAGAACGCGAAGATTGACTGGAGCATCGTTGTTCCGCTTCTCGTCGTGGTGGCGGCCGTCGTCGCTTGGGGCCTGTTAGCAACAGATAGTTTCTCGAGCTTTGCTGATACGTCCTTCAGCTGGGTGATTAACAACCTTGGCTGGGCGTTCGTGCTCTTCGGCACGATTTTTGTGTTCTTTGTCTTGGTAATCGCGTTTTCGAACTTCGGTACGATCCGCCTGGGCAAGTCGGACGAACAACCGGAGTTTAGAACGTCGTCATGGATTGCGATGATGTTCGCGGCAGGCATGGGCATTGGTCTGATGTTCTACGGTGCGTCTGAGCCGCTGGCGATGTACCGCGATGGTGTCCCTGGCCACCAGCCACACGAAGTGGGCACTGCGCTCGCGCAGACAATGTTCCACTGGAGCCTGCACCCATGGGCGATTTACGCGATCTTGGGCCTTGCGATCGCGTACTCGACGTTCCGCCTCGGCCGCAAGCAACTGCTCTCTAGCGCCTTCATCCCGCTGATTGGTGAAAAGGGCGTGAACGGTTTCTGGGGCAAGCTCATTGATGGTTTTGCAATTTTTGCAACGATTTTCGGTACCGCATGTTCGCTGGGCTTGGGCGCGATGCAGATTAGCTCGGGCCTGAACGCTTCCGGCTTTGTGGATTCGCCGTCGACGAAGCTGACGGTCGGCATCGTGTCCGTCCTGACTCTTGCATTCCTGCTGTCCGCGATGTCGGGCGTCGGCAAGGGGATCCAGTGGCTGTCGAACTTCAATATGGCGATTGCTGCGTTGCTGGCTATTTTCGTGTTCGTCTTCGGCCCAACCGTCAGCACCCTGAACTTCTTGCCGACGGGCGTCGGCGCATACCTGTCCCAGTTCTTTGAGATGGCTGGCCGTACCGCTGAGAACCAGAACGGTGAAGCAGGAGACTTCCTGTCCGGTTGGACCATCTTCTACTGGGCATGGTGGATTTCCTGGTCACCATTCGTTGGTACCTTCCTGGCACGTATTTCCCGTGGCCGCACCATCCGCGAGTTCTGCCTCGGTGTCATGCTGATCCCGGCAGGCCGTGCCGGCCTCAACGTCGCGGGCGAAGACAACAGCGGGTGGGTCGGCGGAGCGGGCGTCGAAAAGTATGCTTGCGCCTGCTACCAGCAGTAACACGACGGCGATCGTGCGGCGCACTGTGACGGTGCGGTGGTAGCCGGGCATGCGGAGGTCGCGAAGGAATGAGGCGGGCTTCATGCGTCTTTAGACGCGGGTGTGGCCCGGAAGGTTCCCTAGAGTTGGAAAAATCCGCGGTCTGTCACGATTGCATCGACGGGCACATCGTGAGGTTGCGCTGGCAGCGTGTCGACGACTTCTTCGTCAAACACCACCGCAACAATAGGGATGCGGTGGTCGCGGACCTGCTCAAGCGCCCGGTCGTAATAGCCGGCGCCCTTACCCAAACGTTGCCCGCGGCGGTCCACGGCGAGCGCCGGGATCACCAGCGCAGCGCAACCTTTGAGCACTTCGCTGGAGAACCGGGAACCGACTGGCTCCGCGATGCCAAGCGCGCCCGGCTGCTGTTCTTCGGTGCACGCGGCCCATTGCAGCACACCGCCAGGAAGCGAAATCGGCAGCCACACCGTTCTTGCGTGTTGGGCGAGCTGCAGCGGGTAGTCAGCGGCAGCGGGTTCCGTGCGCAGCGGGTGGTAGGCGCTGATTTCACTGCCCACGGCGCCGAAGTGATCGAGAGCCTCGAGCGTGTGCTGGAGAATGCTGGCGTCGCGTTGACGCTTTTCGTCGGGTTTGCTGGCGAGGTGGCGTCGAAAAGTAGTGTGTGCTTCGCGGATAGTTTGCTTGGTGTGCAAGTGGGGGAGCCTCCTCACGAGTCGGAAACGGTAGTCGGGCCATACAGAGGTAAAGTAGATCTTTATGCGGAAGTCTAATGAAGAAACCTCCCAGCAGCCTGCGTCGCGTGGCGTGAAGACCGTCGTGGTGCCGGCAGCTGGCATGGGTACACGGTTTTTGCCAGCTACGAAGACTGTTCCTAAGGAACTCCTGCCCGTGGTGGATACACCCGGTATCGAGCTGATTGCCGAGGAAGCGGCAGAGCTCGGCGCTCGCCGATTGGTGATCGTGACAGCTCCGGCAAAAGAAGAAATCATGCGCCACTTCGGCGAGTTCGAACTGCTGCGCGAGACCCTCGCGGCGCGCGGGAAAGACGACCAAGTGAAGAAGGTCGCCCGCGCCGCGGACCTTATTAATGCAGTCGCCGTGACGCAGGAGAAGCCGTTGGGCCTTGGCCACGCGGTGAGCTGCGCGGAATCTGCCCTCGACGAAAACGAGGACGTTGTCGCCGTCATGCTGCCAGATGACCTTGTGCTTCCCACCGGCGTGATGGAGAAAATGGTGCGCACCCGCGAGAAGCTCGGCGGCTCCGTGCTGTGTGCGTTCAACGTGACGCCGGAGGAAGTCTTTAACTACGGCGTGTTTGATGTCGAAGACGTCGACGAGACTATTGAGGGCGTCGAGGTCAAGCGCGTGAAGGGCATGGTGGAAAAGCCGGCCGTGGAAGACGCGCCGTCGACGCTCGTGGCCACCGGACGCTACCTGCTTGACCGGGCAATTTTTGATGCGCTGCGTCGCATCACGCCGGGCAAGGGCGGGGAGCTGCAACTGACCGATGCGATCGAGCTGATGATCCAGGAAGGTCATCCAGTGCACATCGTGGTGCACCACGGCAAGCGCCACGATTTGGGCAACCCGGGCGGCTACATTCCCGCTAATGTGGACTTTGGTTTGCACGACCCGAAGTACGGACCTGCACTGTACACGGCACTCAAGCAGATCATGAACGACTTTGAGGCCGAACACCCCGAACTCACGGGTGATGAACAACGCTAACGAAGGCGTAGAAAGAGGCGTGGCTGATGCGCGGTGTTGATGAGCAGCTTGCCATAATTGGCGACGCAATCCGGACCCCCGAGCCGATCCGAGTGGGGATCGACGACGCGCTGGGGCTGATGTGCGCCGAGGAAGTCGTAGCGACACGCGCGCTGCCCGGCTTTTCGCAAGCAGCCATCGACGGCTACGCCGTCCGCGCGGTCGACGTCGGAGGATCCGCAGGCCTGCGGGTGAAGCCGCGCCAGGCGGAAGAAGACGGCGAGCCGGAGCGCGATTCGCGCCCACGCACCAACGCCGATCGTGCTCTACCCGTGGTGGGGGAGGTTCCCGCCGGTTCCCAGAAGCCGTTGCGCCTGCAGCCACGCCAAGCGGTGCGGGTTGCAACAGGTGCCCCGCTTCCCACACTTGCCGACGCCGTGTTGCCACTGGAATGGAGCGACCGGGGCACCAAGCGGGTTACGCCGCAACGCCCAGTTGCAAGTGGCGAGTTCGTACGCAAGCCGGGGGCTGATATCCAGCCAGGCGACATCGCAGTGCGCCCCCGCACGGTCCTCGGACCTGCACAAATTGGGCTGCTAGCCGCTGCTGGGCGCACAAAAGTACTGGTGTATCCCCGGCCGAGGGTCACCGTGCTGAGTTTCGGCATGGAACTCGTTGACATCGAACGAGAGCCAGGCTTGGGCCAAGTTATCGACGTCGCCTCCTACGTCGTTTCCGCTGCCGCCGAAGAAGCGGGTGCAGATGTACACCGTGCCGGCATCATGAACGCTGAACCGCGGAAAATGCGGGAAATCCTGGCTGGCTACATTGGGCGCAGCGAGATGATAGTGATCACCGGCGCGGTTGGTGGTTCAGGCGCGCAGACACTCCAAGAAGTGCTGCATGACCTCGGGGAAATCGACACCACTCGAGTGGCCATGCACCCCGGGTCCGTCCAGGGTTTCGGCACGCTGGGTGAGGAACATGTGCCGGTCTTCCTGCTGCCGTCCAATCCGACGGCCGCGCTCGTGATCGCCGAAACCATCGTGCGACCGGCAATCCGCCAAGCGCTGGGCAAGCAGTCTTGGCAGCGCCCGGTGGTTCGCGCACGCTCGATGCGGGCAATTACCTCGCAGCCGGGGCGGCGTGGTTACATCCGTGCACGCCTCATGCGAGACACGGAGACCGGCGACTACTTAGTCGAAGGCCTCGGCGGTGCCGGTGGCGAAACCTCCCACCTCTTCGCAGGCTTCGCGGAAGCCAACGCCATGATTCGCCTGCCGGAGTCCACCGCGGAGATCCGCCCAGGCGACGTGGTGGACGTCGAATTCCTCCAGCAGCGGGGATAGACGTTGGGCCTGCTGCGAAGGATTGAAACTTGGCTGCACGGACCCACACCTGGTTGGCCCGAACGCACCCCGTTCGTCAGACTTCCGAGTGGAGAAACCGTCACGCTGCGGCCCCTGCGCTTGCAGGATGGCGGGGAATGGTGCCGTACCCGCCTGCTCGACCAGCAGTGGTTGCAGCCGGTAGAACCAACGATCCATTCCACATGGGAAGCTGCTCACACCAAGAGCGCTTGGGCGGGGCAGTGGACGATGCTCAAAGAAATGGCTGCAGATGGCACCGTCGTACCGATGGTGATAGAGGTCGACGGCCACTTTGCCGGCCAACTGACCCTCGGCGGTATTCAGCGCGGAACCGTCGACGAGTGCTGGATCGGCTACTGGGTGCACAGCCCGTATCAAGGGCGCGGCGTCGCCACGGCCGCGTGCGCCTTGGGCGTTGACCACACCTTTGCGCGGGTGGGCCTGCACCGCGTGACTGCGACGTACCTTCCAGACAACCCGGCCAGCGGCCACGTCCTGCAGACCGTGGGTTTCCGCGAAGAAGGATTCATGCGGGGAAACATTCATATCGACGGCCGTTGGCGCGACCACTACTTCGTCGCAATGACCGAAGATGACTACCCGACCACGGCCGTAGACAGGCTGCGGCGTTCCGGCCGAATTCGATGACGCGGCCCCGGCGTGGCTCGGGCCGGAAGAGCGGATTGCTCGCTACCGTTAAAGGTCAGTTTCGAGGGTAGTTTTAGGAAGGTGGCTTCGCTGTATGGGTAGCCCGAGCTTGATCATTATCTTGATGATCGTCGTGTGGGTCATCGTGCTGGCACCACTCGTATTTGGCAACAACAAACCAATTCGCCGCTCCGGCGAAGGGTACGACGAGACGAGGGTCCTGCACACCGGTGGTACGGAACCCATGGAGGTTCGTCGCCGCCCACGCGTGACCGCTGCGGACGTGCACCTGCACGACGAAGACACTGCGGACGTGGAACTCGTCGAAGCCGTCGAACACGAGCCAGCTGCCAGCGAAGTGCTCATCGATGACAGTGCGGTCATCCGAAACTTCTTCTCGAAGAACCAGGAAGACGCTGGCTCCGAAGAAGATACCGACTCAAACGTTATTGAGGGAGAGGTCATCGAAGCGGAGCCAGTCGAGGATGCGGCAGTTGAAGCGGAGTCCGCTGAGGCTGAGACTGAGTCCGCCGATGAAGTGGATGAGGCTTCAGACGATTCTTCAGGCGACGCCGATGCGGTAGCACTCGAGGCTGCGGAGGATTCGGAGGCCTCGGCAGCAGAATCCGAAAGCATCCCCGACTCGTACTACTCCGCAGCGGACTTCGGATACGACACTGGCGTGACGGCAGAGATGGACGCCGAAGAGCTCACTGCCGAGGAACCTGAGGACGACCAGGACGGTCCAGATGCAGAGGTCGCAGTCACCGACGAAGATCTCGCGTTCGCAGAGGCCCGCCGCGGCCGTGGCGGCTGGGACCCAGACCGTGCACGCCGGGCACGCGAAGACCGCTTTATGCGCCGTCAGCGCACCTTCCTGGGCCTCATCATCGCCTGTGTGGTCACGTTTGTGATTGCGTTCGTGGCAGGCGGCTGGACATGGATCCTGCCTGCGGCCTCCGTCGCCCTGACCGCCTGGTTCATGGTTGTGCTGCGCAGCGTCGTCCGTCAGGAGCGCGCGCTGCATCGCCGACGCATGCGCCAGCTGCGTCGCGCGCGCCTCGGCGTCGCCACTGCAGATTCGACGCACCCCAGGCAGGAGTGGCCGCGTCGATACGGAGAATCCGTAGCACTCGACCTTGACGACGCCCACCCCGACTTCACCGACCTCCCCGAAGCATCCTCCGCAATCTTCGAGGACCACACGGATTCTCCCCACTACCCATACGGCGAGGACGACAACCGCGCCCCACGGGCGAGCTAAATCGCCTGGGTAACCAGACGATTTAGCATCAGCGGAGAAGAGGAGTAACGTCTTCTCCAGCGAGGGGCTATAGCTCAGTTGGTAGAGCGTCGCGTTCGCAATGCGAAGGTCAGGGGTTCGATTCCCCTTAGCTCCACAATTCCGTAAAACCCCAGGTCGTTGGTGGCCTGGGGTTTTGTTGTGTTTGTGCTGGCTCCAAATTCCGGGTTTTTCGGCAAGCGGGCTGGCAAAAGCCCAGGTCGCATGATTGGGCTAGTGGATTGCGGTGCCCAGCCAACGTTCAGGAACGTTTAGAACAGAGCAACCAACCTCGCTAGAGTGCTACAGGAATGCTACGCGCAAGACAGTTGAAGAAAAGGAGAACCTC
>NZ_JBSZCG010000130.1:0-10659 GCF_054166365.1 Corynebacterium sp. UMB8791
ATGAGTTCAGCGTGTGGATGCGAACACGAACCAACCACGGAAATCGAAGATCTCGATCGGCCATGGTGGAAGGACCCCGAGTTGCTACTGCCGATCTTCTCCGGCGTAGCCCTCTGCATAGGTCTGGCGCTGGGCTGGTCCGGGCTAGAGGCACCCGCGACAGTACTGTTCTGGGTCGGCCTACTGTTGGGGGCGTATACGTTCGCGCCCGGCGCTACCCGGAACCTTGTCACGAAGCGCAAGCTCGGCATTGGCTTGCTGATGACAATCAGCGCGGGCGGCGCGGTGATCCTCGGTTACGTCGGAGAGGCCGCGGCGCTAGCGTTCCTGTACTCGATCGCCGAGGCGCTGGAGGACAAGGCGATGGACCGGGCGCAGAGCGGACTGCGAGCACTGTTGAAGTTGGTGCCGCAGACCGCGACGGTGCTGCGCGACGGCACGGCGGTCGAGGTCGCAGCGAAGGACCTCGTGGTTGGCGAGCTGATGCTCGTTCGCCCCGGGGAGCGGATCGCCACGGACGGCATCATTCGTTCCGGACGCTCCAGCCTTGACACCTCAGCGATCACCGGAGAATCCATTCCGGAGGAGGTCGCACCGGGCGACGAGGTGCCCGCGGGAGCGATCAACTCCGCCGGTGTGCTGGAGGTCGAGACGACCGCAGCTGGAACTGACAACTCGCTGACCACACTCGTGGACCTGGTCGAGCAGGCACAGGCGGAAAAGGGCGACCGCGCCCGGATCGCCGACCGGATTGCCCGACCCCTAGTGCCCGGGGTGATGATCCTGGCGGTGCTAGTGGGCGTGATCGGCTCGCTGCTCGGCGACCCCGAGACGTGGATCACCCGCGCGCTGGTGGTCCTGGTCGCAGCGTCGCCGTGCGCGCTGGCAATCTCCGTGCCGCTGACGGTCGTGGCCGCGATTGGCGCGGCCAGCCAGTTTGGCGTGGTCATCAAGTCCGGCGCTGCGTTCGAGCGGCTCGGCGGCATCCGTCACCTGGCGGTGGACAAGACCGGAACTCTTACCCGCAACCAGCCCGAGGTTACCGGGGTGGTCCCGGCGGACGGATTCGATCGGGCCCAGGTGCTTTCCTTCGCAGCGGCAGTTGAGCAGCAATCGACGCACCCCCTCGCCGCGGCGATCGCGGCAGCGGCGCCCGAAGCACCCGCCGCCTCGGACATCAGCGAGGAAGCCGGTCATGGCATCGGCGGCACCGTCGAAGGTCGACGGGTGCTGGTGGGCAGCCCCCGGTGGATCGACGCCGGGCCACTGAAGGCAGACGTTGAGCGCATGGAGTCCGAAGGTCAGACCTGCGTCCTGGTCACCGTCGATGACACCCTCGCCGGAGCGATCGGGGTCCGCGACGAGCTGCGTCCCGAGGTTCCCGAAGCTGTGCAGACCCTGCACGCTAACGACGTGAAGGTGAGCATGCTCACCGGCGACAACACTCGCACCGCCCGGGCGCTGGCTGAGATCGCCGGGATCGACGATGTGCGCGCCGAGCTACGCCCAGAGGACAAGGCAAGCATCGTCGCCGAACTCTCCTCCAAGACACCGACGGCCATGATCGGCGACGGCATCAACGATGCTCCGGCACTGGCGGGCGCAACGGTGGGTATAGCGATGGGAGCGACCGGCTCTGACGCCGCGATCGAGTCCGCTGACGTCGCCTTCACCGGCCACGACCTCCGGCTGATCCCTCAGGCACTGCAACACGCCCGCCGAGGCAGCAGGATCATCAACCAGAACATCGTGCTGTCTCTGGCTATCATCATCGTGTTGATGCCGCTGGCGATCAGCGGCGTGCTGGGCTTGGCCGCCGTCGTATTGGTTCACGAGGTCGCCGAAGTCATCGTGATCTTGAACGGCCTGCGGGCTGCACAAGCGAAGCGCTGAGCCACACTTTCGTCCAGCGCGCTGGCTCCCCAACGCGGATCTTAGAAGGATCGTTCTGCTCAGGGACCAAGCGTCATCTCAAAACTTTTGATGCCGAGCTTTATCGACACGGCCCGCAACAACCTGGGCAGTGTGTTTGGCAAAAGGCCCCACACCCATCAGCGTTGCCGAGCCGTCGCCGGTCCAGTTGCCATAACCGACTAGATGCAGATTCTTCACCGCGGCTTCGCGGCCGCGCATGAGGTGGCGGAATGGACCGAGGGTTGGGCGAAAACCAGTGCACCAGATCAGGTGGTCGTGGTCCAGCTCGTTCAAGCTATCGAAGATGGGGGTAGCGGTGAGCTGACCGGAGTTGCGGAGCTCACGTAGATGAGGCAATGCGACAATGTCCCCGAGGTTCGGGTCGGCATCGCCACCGAGAATCCGGCGGCGGCTGCGGAGAAAGAGATCGCGACCATCGACATCATCAGGCATCCAGCGCGGTTGCTCACGTGTGAACCATGTGACCTCCGACGTCCCGATGAGGTCCGCGGCGATCTGAGCACCCGAGTTCGCCCCACCGACCACCGCAACTTTCGCATCGCGGAATGGTTCGGGACCAGGGTAGGTCGACGAATGCCACTGGCGTCCGTGAAAAGTGCCGGGATAGTAGGGCACGAAGGGCGCGGACCACGTGCCTGTGGCAGCGACAACGTGTTCCGCCGTGAATTGACCGGCGGTCGAATCTAGGGTGAACGTCCCTCCCTCGTGGGACACGCTTCGAACGTGCACTGGGCGCCTCACCGGGAGGTCGTACCGTTTTTCGTAGCTTTCCAGATAGTCGATGACATGACTTGCAGGCGGGTACCCCGGGTAGTGCGGCATGGGCCAGCCGGGCAGATTGGAGAATTCCGCGGCGGAGAAAAGCGTCAATGACGGCCACGTATGCAACCACGCTCCACCAGGTTCCTCCTGGTTGTCTAGGACCAAGAAGTCCACTTCGTAGCGTCGCAGGTAGTACGACGTGGCTAGGCCGGACTGGCCACCACCGACGACGATAGCCGTGTGATGCTCAGCCAATCGATCATCCCTCCAGAATCTCCCGGAAGCGCCACTCAGTGTCGTTTCTCATCGGGCACATGCCCGCCCAGGTGTGTCTCCTCGAGCTCACCAACGGGGGAGCTTGTCAATGGTAATCAACGATCTCCACCTTAATGCCCCGCGTTACACGTTGAACTTGAACTCGACCGAGTTTCAGTCGAAAGCTACCTGCCTTTTCGCACCATCAAGCGTAGTAAAATCCTCACCACGGAGCGCACGTATAAGTGGGAGCTGCGCGCCGCGGAGAACTGCGTGACCGAACGTGTGTCGGTGAACGTTGAAGGCGACGGATGGGGCGAAGCCTCGAGCTGTTTAGGTCCGAGCAAGGCGTGTGGTCGGCGGAAACCAATGAAGAGGGCGCCCAGCCTGAAGATCTGCCCTCCCCGGTATCGTCCAGTCCGCCGACCTGAAAGCCGTACTCGATTGCGATCTCGGTCTGTGTCCTCTCACCATCACAATGCCTATTCGTCGCTTGACGCTGCTTGAGACTCAGGTTCCGAAAACGCAGCTGATCATGGCTTGGATTGATATACCGTCCCTCCAGGTGATCGCATCAGACCAGTACTACAGCTCCGTCGATGCTGAAAATGTCCGATACGAAAGCGGAACACGGGGAGTCGACGTCGAGTTGGAGGTCGACGGTGACTGAGTGGTCGTACATTACCCTGATCTCGCACGTCGGGTCTGATCCGGAAACAACTCTAACTACGCTGGGCGGTATGAACGATCTGACCATCGCGCCCGGACCGGGGATCCCCGGTGGCCTCGTCGTCGCCGCGGCGGACCTGTCGGAGCGGTTCGCGAAGGCATCGGGCCCGGGCGGCCAGGGCGTCAACACCACCGACAGTAAGGTGCAGCTGTCCATCGACATCGCGGAATGCGCATCGCTTTCCGACACCCAACGCCGCCGCGCTCTCCACAACCTCGAACACCGCCTGGACGGCACGGTGCTCACCGTGAGCGCATCGACGCAGCGGTCGCAGGTCCGCAACCGTGCCGAGGCGCGGGAACGCATGGCCATCTTGTTGCGCGAGGCGCTCGCCCCACCGCCTCCCCCGCGGCGGAAAACGAAGCCGACGCGCGGCTCGGTGCGGCGCCGTCTCGAAGCGAAAAAGCGGCGCTCGGAACTCAAGTCCACGCGACGGCGACCCCAAATTCCCTAGTTCGAACCATCCGCGTGCATATCCTCACGCTGACGGACCTGGTTCGGGTAACCGCTACGTCGAGACAGCGTGAATCGGCTGAATCCTCTCGATCTCGGCGAGGATTTTGTCTTCTGCCACATCCAGGTCGTACTGGGTCTGTAACCCGAGCCAGAACTGGGGGCTCATTCCGAAGAACTTCGCTAGACGAAGGGCCGTGTCAGCGGTTACAGCGCGCTTACCGTGAACAATTTCGTTGATCCGGCGGGGCGGAACGCCGATGGAGACGGCGAGCTTGTGCTGGGTGATCCCCATTTCCTTGAGAAAGTCCTCCATGAGGATCTCACCGGGGTGAACCGGAGGGAGCTTGTCAGTGGTCGTCAACGATCTCAACCTCCTCTGGCCTCGCGGCGGACCACCGAAAACAGATCCGCCACTGGTCATTGATTCGAATGCTGAACTGACCCCGCCGATCACCTTTCAACGCCTCAAGCCGGTTCTCCGGGGGATTCCGTAACTCATCAAGAGTCTGCGCGTGCCCAAGCTGGCGAAGCTTGCGCAGCGCTACTGAGTGAATGCGGGAATCGATCGAGCGAACCCGCTCTCGATTCCACAAACGCTCGGTGTCCTTGTCAGCGAACGACTGGATCATGCTTCACCTTATCACCCCCATAACGCGAAGCGTCAATAACGCTACACGTTAAATTTGAACTCGACGGATTGTCGAAAGAATATAACCTCCCCCTAGCCGCCAAGCCTTTTCCGTATTACGATTACGTGCATGAAAACTATCAACGGGAAGCTAGTCAGCGAAGAGCAAATCGATGCGTGGGTAACCGAAGCCGAGAAAGGCTACGACGTAGAGACACTTCGTCGACGTGGAAGGAAACCTCGAAACGAAGATGCTGCGAAGGTTATCTCCATTCGGCTTTCCCCCGGCGAGATATCGGACCTCGACAAGTTTGCGGCTGAAAACGGATGGTCACGCTCTCAGGCAATCCGCGAAGCGCTAAAGAATGCTATTTAGAAATGGACGTACGCCGAAGCGCCACGAAACACGGCATCAAGCCAGACGACTCCGTTACTGCCGCGACTTCAGGCTGCGTTTTTAAGACCCCACTCGATGAGGAACACCCTCAAAGGGAACTGCGCCTCGGGTTCGACGGCTCAATGAGATTACTCGAGATTGTCGTACTCATCTGGGATGACGGCACCGAAACGATCATTCACTCCATGAAGGCACGCAAACAGTACCGCGCCCTGCTCGACTAGGCACGAATATCTTCGAAGAAACCCGGTGTGCTTACCGGATACAGCAATCATGCGCTCGCCAAGGCATTGCAAGTGTCTCAAAACTCGGCGAGTTTTGGTCCGCCGCAACCGGTTGCGAAATCGCCGCGGATTACGGCGATTTTGTGATGGTTGATTCCACCCCGGCGCTGGGATTTCAGCGCGTTAAGGATCCGATACCTGGGAAAACCGCATGCACATCGACGTTGGCGGGGCGGAGCGCGAAACTTTAATAGAACGCCTCAAAGACCTAGGCGCTACCGAACTCATCACCCACGAGGCGCCGGGATTGGTGTGGACTGTCATGCAGGACCCGGAAGGCAACGAGTTCTGCGTGAGTATCCCCGGGGCCTAGCTACACATTGAACTTGAACTCGACCCCGTTCCGTAGCCGAATAACCTTTGGAGCCGTGCCGTCAGTCAGCAGAGATGTGGCACCGCAGCGCCTAGGCAAGAGGAGGCAGATGAGTATCGACGACATCGCGGACCACGTCGATGTCGACGCCGAAATACTGGTGCACCAGGATGTTGCGGAGATCCCGAATCTGAGGCCAGACGATCTCAGGGTGCGCGCCGGTGATCTCATCGGGAAGATGGTTCACGGCTTCGCCGGACTGCGACTCACAGCGGCACCGCCTCGGCGAGCGTCGAAGCGGATACCGGGTGCCTGAGCAACTGGGCAGGAAACACATCGATGCCATCGCGCCCGAACAGAGCGCGACTCTCCTCGAGCAGACCAGACGCACGCATCAGGAGACGTCCCTCCGCAGGGTCCATCCCGACGAGGATGTCGATGTCCGATCCTGCAGACGCGGTGCCGCGCGCGACGGACCCGAACAACTTCGGGTTGGTCGCACCGTACCGATCGAGGAGCACCTGGAACTCGTCAAGACGCGCAACGAGAATCTCGCGTAGGGCAAGCGTCTCAGGCGTCATGACGGTCTCAGACATGCTTCCGGGGGTAACGGGCCCGGCAGCACGTCGACATGGAGCTTTGACACTGAAGCGGAACTCCACCGCGTTCTTAAGGGCCGACGACATTCTCCCGTCTCACCGCCGCACCAGGCGGCACTGACGCGCTGCCACCACTTACAGCCGGTCGTCTCGCCCGCCCGCCATGACGCACTCAACGAACGAGCGATAGAGCAGGCTTACACGCGTCTCGCACTAAACGACCGGGCAGCAGCGTCACGGAGGTTCCGAAGTAGCGGCTATCGCAGTGCACCTAAGGGTTTGGTGAGGGAACCAGCCATTCGGCAGCGGTACGAAACGTAGCCCTCAGTTGCGGGTGCTCCCGCACGATCTCTCGCTGTCGCTCTGCCGGCAACCCGAGCTCGTGCAAGACGTTGAGGATTACGACCGCGGTCGTCACCTCGACGACGGCGATCAGCTCCTCGATGGAATGGTTGGGCGTTCTGCCCTCGTGCGCGAGGTCATTGCGGGCGCGCGTCGTCCACTTCGCCCAATGGTCGACATCCGGTAAGAGCTGTGCGATCGCTTCCTGATCGGGTCGCGCGGCGAGGGCATGGAGCCGATCACGGAGGGTCGGGTCGTTGCGGATCGCTCCCTTGAACCTGTTTCGGTGCTCATCGGGAACCTGCGCCAGCATCGCCTCTCGCATCGCCCTGAACCGCCAACGCCTCAAGGCTGCCACCCCTAAAGCCTAAGGCCTAAACCTCAAACCGATACTCGGAGCCATACCGCGGCTGGTACAGCGCCGCATACTCCACATCCACAGCCCTGAAGTGTGGCGATGTCACTTCAGCAAGTGCCTGGATATAGTCCCCTACGATCGCCTTCGGCAGGCGCAGCCCCATCGTTAGGTGCGGAATCCACCGAGCACCACGGCCATCGGGATTGAGCTCGCTGAGCTCCCGCGCTGCTCGCTCAAGCTCGTCCGGGCCCTGCAGCAGCCACGCCACCGTCTGCTTCGACTTCGTCCCGAACACCACCGTGCCTACCCTGTCCAGACGCGCAGACAATAACTGGGGCAGGAGTTCCCCTGCCCGGGCGATCACCTTTCGAGCCATCTGAGGAGCGAACGTCACTGACACGTGCGGGCGCTGCTGCTGAACGGGAAATCCGCGCTGCGCCAGCTCCTCATAAATCTTGCGAATCTCCTGCTCCTGCGTCTTCGGCAAGCGCAGCAAAATGTTCTCCGGGGACATACGACCTCACTCGTTGATGTCTTTCAGGTCCACGATAACGTCGGGGTTGCCGAACGCCTTGCGGACACGCTCGAGGGCATCGGGAAGGCTCAGCCCGTCGGCGGCAGCGCTTAAGATCACGTCTTGTAGGTCGCCTCCTCGGCCCCAATCTTTGTAGTCATCAAACCCATATCCAGTGCCGGTGAGCACTTTGTCATCGTTGAACTTCAGCGCCATGACACCGTTTCCAACCCGCCACATCCACCCCGTCCCTGGGCAAGGCTCACTGGTTTTCGCTTTGCAACATGGCGTCGGAATCATCTCGAGACCCATGTACCGGTAGCGATCATCACTGTCATTGCTTGCCATGTTCGTCGAGCGCCTCCACCCTCAAGTGATTGTCTGCCACGTCTCAACGTACCAAACCGCCAGAAAGTTCGTTCATTTGTTCGAATCGTGCCGATCTGTGTCGGCGGGGGTTGATAGGGTGAGAGCAACTCACGAAAGGAGGGGTCATGACCAGCACAATCACCCGATGCGTCAACGATATTTCGGCAGCGCTGCGCACGTTAAGTGAGCTTTTCGCCGACCCCTCCGCCCTCACATTCAGTGATATCCGGCACGAAATGGAACGCCTCGAGGAGCAATTCAAAAAGAAGGCAACTATCGACGCCGCGTTCGCCTTCATCGCCGAGCGCGAAGAAGCTGGCCGAATTGTCGGCGCTAACTACCCCAACGCGTACCTCCAGCAGTGCCTCGACCTGTCAAAGGGCGAAGCCTACAACCGCCTTGAACGCGGCCGACTCCTCTTCGGCCAGCCGCCAGCACCTAGCACTCCCCCGGCCAGCGAGGAAAGCACCGAGGAGCTTTTCGCTCGCACCCATGAAGTGGAGCAGCAGCAGGCAACTGCCAGAAGAACGTCTTCCCAGGTTAGTGCAGAGAAGCAAAACATCATCCGGCGCGAACTCGACAAGTTGCTCAAAGCTGGCGTGGACGAACGCACCCGCATCTACTCCGCAGCCATGACCGAGGGCTTACGTCGCAACCCCGAAGACCTCCGGCAGTTCGTTCGCCGCGCAGTCAGCGACGTCAACCGGAAACACGCCCCACATACCAACCCTAATGCCGGGTATGAAAATCGTGGCATGTCCATTGGTCGTCGCAAATCGGATGGCACTGTAGACATCTACATCAACGCTACGGCTGGAGATGCCGCCCTGATCAAAGCGCACACAGACAAGGGCCTCGCGCCAAACTCCAACCTTCCAGCAGCGATGCACGACGAAGTGGACTCCCGCACCCGGCAGCAACGTCGGTTCGACCAGTTCTTCGCCATTTTCAAACAACACGAGCAATCGCACCAGAAGGCGAACGGCGGCGCTGCCTCGGTGGTCATTGCACTTACTCTCGACGACCTCGCCGACGGCGATGCTTCCATGCTTTACGGCACCAACACCGGCATCGAAGTCGACTGTTTCGATCTTGTACGCCTCGGCATGGACGGAACTACAGACTTCCTCCTCCAAGTGGACGGCGTCACCTCAGTACCGCTGTGGATGGGGAGAACCACCCGGCTCGCATCGGTCGAACAGCGAATCGCAATGTTCGCCATCCAAGGAGTATGCTCCTGGCTCGGCTGCACCACCCCTATGTCAGAATGTGAGGCACATCATATCCTCGCCTGGATAAAGGGCGGACACACCGATATCGAAAACCTCACTGGTCTTTGCCGCGAGCACCACAGATGCAACAACGACAACAGAGACGGCTCCTTTAACAAGGGCTACATGGATTTCGACCCGCAAACAGGCAAAGCGGGATACCGAAAGCACCCGTCCGATCCAATGAAATTCAACCAATCGGTGCCTGCGAAACACTCGGCAGTCAGCAGAATCTACGCCGCAAAAGGCAGGTGCAACTGCGTACGGACCGGAGAGCGTGACCCCGCCTTGTATCCGCCAGGCCTCTCACCTCCCGTTACGGCTCCACTATCTCAAAGCGCCTAGGGTCGGAGGCATGAAGATCTTTACCGTCGGCCATTCAAACCTCGAGTTTGACCAATTCGTGGGCATGCTCGAGGCTTCCGGCGTGCGTGCAGTCGTGGACGTGCGCAAGCTTCCCGGCTCCAGGAAGTACCCCTGGTTCAACGACGATCAACTTGCCCAACACTTACCTGGGCACGGCATCGAATACTCCCGAAACGAAGGGCTCACCGGGCGGCGCAACGTGTCCAAAACAGTCCCCTTCGAGGTGAACGGCAACTGGCGCAACCGAAGCTTTCACAACTACGCGGACCACGCACTTGGCGACGAATTCGCACAGTCACTCCAAGCGCTCAGGGAACAAGCCAGGACATGCCCAACAGTAATCATGTGCTCAGAGGCAGTCTGGTGGCGTTGCCACCGACGCATCATCGCCGACCACCTCCTGGCCCACGGCGACAACGTGCAGCACATCATGGGAATGACGCAGCATGGCCCCACCCTAAGTGCAGCGAAGCTTAACGACGGAGCTGTCGTCGGCGAGGATAAGAAAGTACGCTACCCGGAGCAAGAGACCAAGTAGCACGTTTCAACTACCCACCGCTGCCCCTGTTCCCATTTCCGCAGTACGCGCCCATTTTTAGCTAGAGGGGCACTAACCTCTCAAAAGCCTCCCAAAATGCATTGATTGAACAGGTGGCAAACTCTTCGCTTCAATGTCAGTTCAGTGCGTTTGAAATAGGTCAGTATTGACTGTATAGTTCAGCACATGCTGACTATTGCTTCGCGCCTCGATGTCATGAACCGGCTCGGCCGGGCCATGGCGGATCCGACGCGCTCCAGAATCCTGATGACCCTACTCGACGGCCCGAGCTACCCGGCTGTGCTTTCGCGCGACCTGGACTTGACCCGCTCGAACGTCTCGAACCACCTGACCTGCTTGCGTGACTGCGGCATCGTCGTCGCCGAGCCGGAGGGCCGCAAGACACGCTACGAAATCGCCGATCCGCACCTCGCGACAGCGCTCAACGCGCTAGTGAACGCGACGTTGGCTGTCGACGAGAATGCCCCGTGCATCGACCCTGAGTGCTCGGTGCCCGGCTGCGACGAGAAAGGAACGGACGC
>NZ_JBSZCG010000131.1:0-9860 GCF_054166365.1 Corynebacterium sp. UMB8791
ATGCCAACGAATAATCGCATGTATGAACTTGAGTACCCGTCTCCCTCGAGTCTTGGCGAATCTCCTGAGGGGCCAACGCTCGTCGTTGCGTTACAGGGTTACGCAGATGCGGGCCATGCGGTTGAAGGGGTATCGAATCATCTCAACGCGGCGTTGGAAACCCGCGCTTTAGCTACCTTCAATAACGATGAACTCATTGACTACCGCTCTCGCAGGCCTGCTGTAACCCTGGCGAATCACACGGTGGCCGACGTCGAAGAGATCGGCATTGAGCTGCGTGTTGTCCGCGACACAAAGGATATGCCGTTTCTGCTGCTGAGCGGGCCGGAGCCTGATCTGCGTTGGGAGGCTTTTAGCAAGTCTGTGGCTGATCTTGCAGTGCAGTTTGGAGTTCAGCAAACGCTGTGCCTCTACGCTGCCCCTGTTGCCGCTCCCCATACCCGCCCAGTAGTGGTTTCCACACACGGAAATGATGAGAGCTTGGTGAAAGACAAGTATCTCTTCGACGGAATTATTACTGTGCCCGGGGCTGCCTCCATCATGATCGAGCGAGAGCTAGATAAGCGAGGCGAAAAGGTCGCTGGTTTTACTGCGCATGTACCTCATTACATCGCCAGCTCTCCTTACCCGATGGCGGCGTTCCAGCTCATGCAGGCGCTCGAGGATACAGCAAATCTTCAGTTGCCACTCCGCGCGCTCGAGCAAGAGATAACAAGTGTTCAGCGTCAATTAGCAGAGCAAACCGCTGCGTCAAAGGAGATCGCGCAGGTCGTCTCGGCTCTCGAACAGCATTACGACCGTGAAGTTGAGGAGTACCGCAGGAACAATCCCAACGCAAAGATGCCCGGTGAGGCACAGGTTCCTTCCGGCGATGAGATCAGCGAAGCCTTCGAGAACTATCTCACGGCGATCGAGGACCAGCAGAGTCGTCCGCTTGTCGACGGACAACGGGGACTGCCTTTTGGCGATGATCTCAGTCAGGCTTTGCAGGATTTTTACTATATTGACCCAGCTCAGCCAACCGATGAGGAAGACGAGTAGCGGCTTTTCGCGACGAACTCGGCTACGGTAGTTGGCGTGACTCTTTCGACGTATTTGGCAGACCTTGACGACGTTCCAGCAGACCTTTTTGAAGAGGCCGTCTGGGACTCTTTCACTGCGTGGACACAGAGTCGTGGAATCTCGCTTTATGAAGCTCAGGAAGAAGCTTCGCTTGCATTGCTTGCTGGGGATAATGTGATCCTGGCGACGCCAACCGGTTCGGGAAAGTCGATGGTGGCAAACGCTGCGCACTTCATTGCCATGGCTCGGGGGCAGCGCTCGTTTTATACTGCCCCAATTAAGGCACTGGTGAGCGAAAAGTTCTTTGCACTGTGTGAGATCTTCGGAGCAGAAAACGTAGGCATGATGACCGGTGATGCCACAGTGAACAGCGGCGCCCCTATTATCGCAGCCACCGCTGAAATCGTCGCGAATATTGCGCTGCGAGAAGGTGAGCACGCGAAGATTCAGCAGGTCATCATGGATGAGTTTCACTACTATTCGGAGCCGGACCGCGGATGGGCATGGCAGGTGCCGCTATTGGAACTCCCCCAGGCCCAGTTCCTTTTGATGTCTGCCACGCTTGGAGAAACTGCCTGGATAGAAAAGGATCTCACCGAGCGCACCGGTCGCCCAACCACGTATGTTGGTGGGTCGGAGCGTCCCGTGCCACTCGATTTCAGTTACGTGTTCTCCCCCGTCCACGAGACGATTGAAGAACTACTGGCGGATAACAAAGCGCCGATCTACGTTGTGCACTTCTCACAACGCGAGGCAGCAGAGCGAGCGCAGGCTCTGACCAGTATGAAAATCATCAACGCAGAGGAGAAGCAACGTATCGCAGAGGAGATCGGGAATTTTAGGTTCACGACTACCTTCGGTAAGACATTGTCGAGGTTACTTCGAAAGGGCATTGGTATTCACCATGCCGGAATGCTGCCGAAGTATCGACGGCTCGTCGAAAAACTATCTCAAACAGGGCTTTTAAAGGTGATCTGCGGAACGGACACCCTCGGCGTCGGTATCAATGTGCCAATTCGTACTGTGCTGATTACCGGCCTGGCAAAGTATGACGGGACGAAACAACGCATCCTTAAATCGAGGGAGTTTCACCAAATCGCCGGCCGCGCGGGTCGAGCTGGGTACGACACCGAGGGCACGGTCGTCGTCGAAGCGCCAGAACACGAGATTGAGAATGCAAAGCTTCGGCGTCGCGCCGGCGACGATCCGAAGCGGCTTAAGAAGCTCAACAAGAAGTCAGCTCGTGATGGCGAAGTTACCTGGTCCGAAAAAACTTTCCAGCGCCTCACTACGGCGGAACCGGAGGAACTCACTAGCCAGTTCCAAGTTTCGAATTCCATGTTGCTCAATGTTATTGCTCGCCCGGGTGACGGCTACGGGCACATGAAGCACTTGATTCGGAGCAACCATGACACACGCGCTAAGCAGAACCGTGACATTCTTACGGCAGTCGATCTGTTTCGCGGGCTCATCCAGGCTGACATTGTAGAACGCACTCCTGATTCTCCAGCGTATCGCCCCTATACTCTCACGCGAGAGCTGGACAGGGACTTTGCGCTCAACCAACCGCTTTCCCCGTTCGCACTGGCATTTCTCACGGTGCTTGACCCCGAGTCTTCAACGTATTCGTTGGATGTAATCTCAGCGTTTGAGGCAATCTTGGATGACCCCCGTCAGGTGCTGCAAGCTCAGCAGTCAGCAGCTCGCGGCGAGGAGATCGCAGCTCTCAAGGCAGAGGGCGTCGACTACACGGAGCGCATGGCACTCATCGAAGATGTGACGTACCCTCAGCCGCTCGCGGAGGAACTGGAAGATGCATTTGAGACCTACTGCTCCAGTAACCCGTGGGCGAAGGAGTGGCAGCTTTCGCCAAAGTCGGTGGTACGCGACATGATCGAGCATGCGATGACGTTTTCGGATCTCATCGCAACCTACGGGCTATCCCGCTCTGAGGGTGTGGTGCTCCGCTACCTCACCGATGCGTGGCGCACCCTCTCCCACTCTGTGCCCGAGGCATACATGACTGAGGAGCTCGAAGATATCATCGTATGGCTAGGTGAGCTGATCCGTCAGGTGGACTCGTCGCTCATTGACGAATGGGCGACACTAGCTGATGACGACGCCCCAATCTCCCAGGACGTTCTCGACCGCGAGCTCGCGTTCGGTGTTGAGGATCCGACGGCGCTCACAGCGAACCGCAGGGCGTTCAAAATCATGGTTCGCAACTTTTTCTTTAGGCTTGTTGAACTGTTTGCGTTCGAAAAGGAAGAAGCCCTAGAGTCGATGCTTGAATATCTCGACCCCGATGTTCGGCCCGACTGGCCCTCGCTTCTCGACGACTACTTCGACGAGTACGACGATGTCATGATCGACGCAGATGCTCGCGGGCCAGAGTATTTCCGAGTTAAGGATGAAAGCTCGCGGCTCTGGGAAGTCGTACAGATCGTGAAAGATCCAGATGGGGACCGCAGCTTCCAATTCCACGGCGTCGTCGATCTCGATGCCTCTGATGAGGCAGGAGAAGTTCGGCTGAGGGACTTGGACGTTGTCCAGATGTAGTCCCTCAGCCGACTATCGCGCAGAAGACGTAACAGTTAGCGTGCGTCTTCTACCACTACGGTCTGTGCAATGGCCTGGATAACAGCAGCAATCTTTACTGCCTCCCAGACCTGCTCCTTGGTCAGGCCCTCTTCGCGCACGACGTTGGAGTGTGCAACAGCGCAATGCTCGCAGCCATTGATAGCAGATACTGCGAGCGACCACAGCTCAAAGTCTGCCTTCTCGACGCCAGGCTTCGAGATGATGTTCATGCGAAGGCCAAACTTTACCTGTGCAAAGTCATCGCCGAGCCAGCCCTTTGCGCGGTAGGCAACGTTGTTCATTGCCATGACAGTTGCTGCGCCGAAAGCGGCATCGAGAGCCTCTTCAGACAGGTGCTCCTTGGCCTCGTCCGTAATCTCGGAGATCACGGTGGGGTTCTTTGTCGCTGCAGCGGAAGCAACGAGAGTGCCCCACAGCTGCTGCTCGTTCAGCTCTGTAGAGCGTGTCAAGGAGCCAAGGTTCAGCTTCTGGTCTTTTGCATATTCAGGCAAAGCGCTGCGCAGGTTATCGATCGACATATCTCTTTTCTCTTTCCTCTCTATTGTTTATTAATAAATCCCCGTCACTGAGTATTGAACTAGTGACGGGGACTCGGAGTTCATTTACTTCAGGGATTCCTGAACGACAGCCAACTTGTCGATGTTCTTCGTTGGGTCGTTCTTCTGCCAGTCGCAGGCGCAGACCTCTTCGGACTGGAGAGCATCCAAAACGCGAAGGACCTCTTCGACGTTACGGCCAACAGCATCCGGGGTGACAGACACGAACTGGATGACGCCGTCTGGGTCGATGATGAACGTTGCACGATCAGCGACGCCTGCCTCATTTTCAACGCCCAGTGCACGGATCAAGTCGTGGCGGACATCAGCAAACATTGGGAACGGAACGGTCTTCAGATCTGGGTGCGTTGCACGCCAGTTGAAGTGGGAGTACTCATTGTCAGTGGAGCCACCAAGGACCTGCGTATCGCGATCTTCGAACTCTTCGTTCAGCTTGCCGAACGCTGCGATCTCGGTTGGGCAGACGAACGTAAAGTCCTTCGGGTAGAAGAAAACGACCTTCCACTTACCCTCGTACTTTTCCAGGGATACATTCTCGAAGTAGTCCTCTGGGCTTGTTGCGTCGACCTCATGAAGGTCGCCACCCTTCAGCGCTACCAGATCGAACTCAGGGAAACGCTCGCCTACAGTCAGAATTGCCATAGCTTAACCTCCGAATGTGAGATGTCGTATATATACGGTCTTGGAATGCAATCGCTCGCACTCTGACAAACATTGTGCCAGAAACGCCGCGCAATTTCAACAGCAAAACCTATTGCAATGCCGTATGGTTATAAGAATGAACAATAAAGAATATAAACCAACCTTGGCCCAACTTCGTACGTTTGTGACCATCGCCGAGAATAGGCACTTCGGCACTGCTGCGAGCAAGCTCAACATTTCTCAACCGTCATTATCCCAGGCATTGGTCGCGCTAGAGACCGGTTTAGGGATTCAACTTATCGAGCGATCCACCCGAAAGGTCATCGTCACTCCAACTGGGGAGGCGCTCCTCCCCTATGCGAAAGCAACGCTTGAAGCAGCCGATGCTTTTGTTGCACATGCCCGCGGTGCACATGGGGTCCTTTCCGGGCCTCTCAATATCGGCATCATCCCCACCATCGCACCGTATATCCTGCCCACCCTTTTACAACTGATTCAGAGCGAGTTCCCCGATTTAACTCCTCGAATCATCGAAGAGCCCACCAAGCACCTACTCGCTAAACTGCGCGACGGAAACGTCGATGTGGCGCTGCTAGCCCTGCCTACACACGCGCCTGGAGGGCTCATGGGCCCATATTGATGGTGAGGCGTGGCAGTCGCGAGTTGCGAGTTGGGTCCCTTCGCAAGGAGTCAGCGCATGGGTGCTTCAACGAGAAGTGGTTGACCCCGAGACCTACGTCGCCACGTGGCTGAAAGATGAATCAGTCGACCTCAGGACTGAAAGCGGCATAGCCCGCACACAACAGTGGCTCGATTACTTCCAAGCCGCGGGTGTTCACGCTATTGGTTTCGGTTGGATTTTCATGCAACACATCGGCGACCAGCCCTCCGAGATCACTGCGGAAGAACTAGCGCAACCGTTCACGGATCCGCTTGGGCCTGAGGTCGAGGAATACTTTCTGCGGCAGGCGTGGCTACGGCAAAAATCCGTCCAGGAACTCTTAGATAGTTCGTTCCTGGTCCGGCCCACAGTCGCGATCGAAGACATCGCTGTGCCAAATACTGAAGAGGGGCTGGGTTTCACGCGCGAAGAGTTGCGCATTACTCGAATGGATGGCCCACGATTCTCTCATTCATTGGATGAGGCGTTGAAAACCGTCCTTGCGGGATTGCATCCCGCCGGTTTGCCACTGCGTGACGTGGTGGGCATCCTAGCAGCATCTCGAGGTGTCGACGACCAGCAGGCCCTTGAAGAATTGGAAAACCAAACGGTTGCAGCTGTTGTGGATCTTATCCGCCACGGCATCGTGCTGCCGTCGGAAATTGCAGAGGTGGAGTAGGAATGAAGGCTGTACTGACAAGAGTTACGAGCGCGAGCGTCACCGTCGACGGTGAAGTCGTCGGAGCAATCGACTGCGAGGCGACAGGTGGAATTCTGGCCCTTGTCGGAGCAGGACGTGAGGATAGCGACGACGCTTGGGAAACGGTTGCTCGCAAAATCGCGGAACTGCGAATTCTTGAGGGCGAAAAGTCTGTAGTGGACGCACAAGCCCCTGTTTTGCTTGTGAGTCAGTTCACGTTGATGGGTCGCACGGCAAAAGGACGGAGGCCATCATGGAGTGACGCAGCCCCCGCAGATGAAGCAGCACCCATCATTGAAAAAATCGCAGTCTACCTCCGAGACCGGGGCATCACGGTCGCTGAAGGAAAGTTTGGTGCCCATATGAAGGTGCAGAGCATCAACGACGGCCCATTCACGGTGATTGTCGAGGCCTAGCACTCTTTTGATCACTGGGAACAAAAATGTGTCCAAGATCGTTGAGGGTGTAGAAGATTACCTGTTCCACTCGTCCAAGGAGGCAGTGCTCAATGACGTCGAAGAGTCAGACCTTAACAGCGGACAACGAAGAAAAAGTTGACCGCGGTAGTCGTCGCAATCAAACGAACGACAATCCATCGGCTGACCTTGTTCGCGTGTATCTCAATGGCATTGGCAAGACTGCCCTGCTCGATGCAGAAGAAGAGGTCGAACTAGCCCAGCAGATCGAAGTTGGACTCTATGCCCAGCAGCTTCTTGATGATCCAGACTGCAAGCTCACCCGAGCCCAGAAACGTGACTATAAAATTCTGGCGAAGCAAGGCCGGAAAGCTCGCGCCCACCTCCTCGAGGCAAATCTTCGTCTGGTCGTGTCGTTGGCAAAGCGCTATACAGGACGCGGGATGCCACTGCTCGATCTGATCCAAGAGGGCAACCTCGGACTGATCCGCGCGATGGAGAAATTTGACTATGCCAAGGGTTTTAAATTCTCGACGTACGCGACGTGGTGGATTCGCCAGGCCATTACTCGCGGCATGGCAGACCAGTCTCGTACTATCCGTCTCCCTGTGCATCTTGTAGAACAGGTCAATAAACTCTCCCGAATTCGCCGCGAGATGTACCAGTCGTTTGGCCGGGAACCAACGAATGAGGAGTTGGCAGAGGAGTCTGGCATCGAAGAGGACAAGATTGAGCTCCTCCTCCGTCAATCCCGAGACCCCGTGAGTCTTGACATGCCGGTCGGAGCGGATGAAGAGGCCCCCCTGGGTGACTTCATTGAAGATGCAGAAGCTACAGACGCCGAAGACGCGGTGGTATCCGTGCTCCGTCACGATGACATCCAAGATGTTATCAACGGTTTGGAGCAGCGCGAGCAGGACGTCATCCGTATGCGCTATGGGCTGACCGACGGTGTTCCCCGCACATTGGACCAGATTGGGCGTAAATTCGGCTTGTCTCGTGAGCGCGTTCGCCAAATCGAACGAGAGGTCATGGCGAAGCTTCGCGTAGGTGACCGGGCAGAGCGCCTGAGGGATTACGCAATGTAGCAACCGCGACGAAGCGTTCCGCAACTAATAGTTTTTTGGGTTACCATAGCAATCGTTAATAGGCGTCGATTCTTGGACTGCGTTGAATGTTGATGCAGCCTCAACGCTTCAGAGCGACTTTTAGGCAAGGGAGTTCCACGTGCGTGATCTCGTAGACACAACAGAAATGTATTTACGTACAGTTTACGAACTTGAGGAGGAAGGCATTGTGCCGCTCCGCGCACGAATCGCAGAGCGGCTCGAACAGTCTGGCCCGACAGTTTCCCAGACCGTCGCCCGCATGGAGCGCGACGGCCTGATTGTTGTTGAAACAGATCGCTCGCTCTCCCTTACCGACGAGGGACGCGCCCGTGCGACTGCGGTGATGCGTAAGCACCGCCTCGCAGAGTGCCTTCTCACCGGCATCCTCAAGTTGGATATTGAACAAGTGCACGACGAAGCATGTCGCTGGGAACACGTGATGAGTGAAGCCGTGGAAAAGCGCGTATACGAGGTACTCAACCACCCTCAGGTATCTCCGTTTGGCAACCCCATCCCTGCGTTGGATGAAATTGGCGGTTCAAATGTTGCTAAGCCTGAGCTTGGCACTCGCGCAACGGACTTAGATCTCTCCGAGGGTCGCGAAGCTGTAGTGGTCCAAATCAGTGAGATTCTGCAGCTTGAAGCAGAGCGTTTGCCGGAGCTGGCAGGCTTAGGCGATATCGTCGGCCAGAAAGTCATAGTGAGCATTCCGGATGATGGCGGGCTACAGCTATCACTTCCTGAGCAACAAGATTTCGTCATTCCTGATGACCTCGCGCATGCCGTGCGCATTGAGCTTCGGTAGAGACAATCTGCTGTTAGGAACCTGCAAGCATCTCTAGCTCCATCCAGACTGCTTCCCCGCCTTCTTCAACTGCGTGCAGGAGACCCTCATATTGACCGATCGCGAGTAACTGCAGGAGCACGTCGCTTAATGAGTGGTCCGGCATTTCTTGCAGCGCGCACTGTAGTGCGACCCCTGCCCAAGACCCGATCTCGCACCGCACAGCGATCACAGCCCACAACGCTAACGCGTTTGCCCGCACTGTCCCCACAGCATGGCGCGACAAGAATAGTAGTGGAGCAGCAAGTCGCTTTGGGTTCTGCATAATCGCGGGGATAAGTGTATCCCGCAGTAGAGCATGGGTGAGCAGAGCCGTCAAGCCTTCGAGCGCGATTCTCATTTCATTCGAGATTTCGCCGATTGGATTAGCATCGCGCTGGCCGATGAGGCAAGTCTCGGGCAAGCAAAGCAGAACCTCGATAATGCTTTCAATTTCTTCCTTCGCCAGTTTTGCCGGGTGTTCCTCCTCCCCAGCGTGGCTACCGCCCCACAAGTCTTTCAGTAGCTGCAACCCGTCTTTGCGTGTCTGTGCCTGGATTTGTTGCGCCAGTTGGACGGATTCCGAATCGACCGGCTCAAAAAAGCTAAACGTGTCTTGTCTATCGAGTTCTGGGAGTATCCCCTGCTCAACGTATGGGCGCATCGATGGAGAGGAAATCACTGACGATACACAGCCACCAATGAGGGAGGACGCGCGATCGCATTCTTCGGCCGCATTCAATGGCGGTCCAAAAAGCAATGTATATGGGGTACCCTGCGCAATTTCGGAAACATGCCAGCACAGGTCGACTTTGAAACCGGTTTCTTCTTCGAGGAACTGCAAGCGATCAACTGCTTCTTTGACGAGCTCTGAGTTCGGAATACGGCTCACAATGACTGCAAGGTACGCGATGACGTCATCCCCCAGTAGGTATTGCGTCACGTCGGTCTTGAGGCTTTCTATGAATGCTTCGAGGCGCGTGAGGTCAACGCGAACTACAGGTCCAAGTTGAAGCCCACCTGTTCCTTCGCTGTCCGGAATGATGCCGAGCACCACGACCGATTCTTGAGGATAGAACCCTAGAACCCCGGGCAGGGCTGCGATGATATCTGATGGTCCAAAAAGTGATGAATTAGCTGCATTTATTTTCATACAGTTTAGACGTAGCCAACACAGCATCGGTTCCCGCTTTGCTAGAATTCCTTATTTTCAGCAGGAATATTTCTTCACCCCAGACGTTGTGGGTAAGTACAAAGTTAGATCCTTTCAAATTATCCTAGGAGCGGTC
>NZ_JBSZCG010000132.1:0-9608 GCF_054166365.1 Corynebacterium sp. UMB8791
ATGGCTTTTGAAGGAGCAGCAGACAAGCTGAAGGGCACCGCTAAGGAAGCAGCTGGCAAGCTTTCCGACGACAAGTCCCTCGAGAACGAAGGCAAGGCCAACCAGCTCATTGGCGATGCAAAGGATAAGGTCAACGAGGCTGCCGACTCCGTCAAGGACAAGGCAAACGAGGTAGCCGCCAAGGTCGAGGACAAACTGAACGACTAGTCCCCGCCTTGATTTGGTTGCTCGGGCAATAACCGTTACCCTGGTTTGCGGTAGCGTGTCCGAGCGGCCGAAGGTACTCGCCTCGAAAGCGAGTGAGGGTAAAACCTCCGCGGGTTCAAATCCCGCCGCTACCGCCAATTAAAAACAACGCACCCTGGGTTCGCCTGGGGTGCGTTGTTTTGGTTTTGGGGGGCCCGAGTGCGCGAGTGCCGGGTTGCACGCGTGGGGATTGAGGGTGTGAATCCCACTGTCGTGGGTTTGATGAGGTAGTCGATGTTGCGGAAGCTTTGGCATCGGCGTGCGTTGTGCTCCGTACGTTGTTTCAAAAACGGGTTTCATCAAACGGAACAAAACCTGGGACACTTCATATCCCACCCCAGGCCTAATGACTTGGGTGCAGCGGCAACGCTCATCCGATTTAGGCAGAGTCGTTGCAGGATCCAGTGGGTCACCTGGTCCGTGGTCTTTGAATTGTCGGGCGCGCAGGCAAGGCCAGCACGGAAGATCTTCTGCAAGCAACGCTTGTTGGTGCACCGGTAGCGTGGAAGGCGCACATGAAGTTGTTGGGTGGCCGACGATGGGCAGATCGACCAGGCTGCGGATGACGTGGTCGCGGAATACTCCAGGCTGCCCGCAGGTAGGGCATTCATTGATCGGCTCGACGGGTTCGGCTTCAATAACAGTGACGTCACCGTTTTCTGTGGCACCGGTGATAGTAGTTCCTAGTTTTGCGGTGCGGCAGATGGTATCGACGATGACATTTCCGTTAGGCTGCACAGTAGGTCCTTAGTTTTGTACGGATGGATTAGATACCTTTTTCCTACAAAGCCAAGGACCCCAATATCTTGTGCCACGCCCGAACCCCCGGCGAACTAATCAATGCACTCTAAAACCGGAAGAGCCCTTTTAGTACTACTGGTGGATTTCGGTTTTGGTGGGGATTAACGCCGCCGGCTTCGGCTTTTCCGTTGAGGAGGTCGTTGACTACTTCCCGATGGTGAAATGGGTCGATGGTGAGGTAGAGAGGAACCAGTCACCTGGAAGAGATCGATCCAGTCGTTGGTGTGCAATCTGGGAGGTAGGGTCGCGGGGTCGATTCCTCGCGAGCGCAACCATGATTGTGTCTCTGAACGTGATGAAAACAACCCTGCCCTTCGGAGAATTTCCCCTATCCCGCGTCCCCGGGCAGTGAAAACGGTGTGCACCATCGCCTGAAAGGCTTTGCGCTGCTCTATCGGAATCTTCGGGTCACCCACCCGGCGGATCACTAAGATCCCCCCGTCAACGTTTGGCTGTGGCCGGAAAGCAGTCCTTGGTACCCGAGAACCCAGGTGAAATGTGAACCATGGGGACCACTGAGCCGTCATCATCGTGCTTGCGCCTACCCCGGCCCGGCGGCGAGCGACTTCCCACTGCATGAGGAGTACAGCGTCAGTCCATGCTGGCGCATGCAGCAACTTTCGAAGAATGGCAGTGGTGAGGTGAAAGGGAATGTTTCCCACAATGACGCAGGGAGTGGCGGGTAACCGGAAGTTAAGGAAATCATCATGGACCACTTCGACCGCCGCCGAGGAGGTTTCTTGTGTGATTTTGGCAGCTAGTTTTGCGTCCACTTCAACTGCCGTTATCGCCCTCCCCAAGTGGGCCATCGGGTGAGTGAGGGCACCGCTTCCTGGTCCGATCTCAATGATGGGGCCGGAGGTTTGTTTCACAAGGTCGATGATGGAGTTGATGATCTTGTGGTTGGTGAGAAAATTTTGGCCATGCTCGTGACGGCCGTGTCCGTATGCAGACATCAGGTGTGCTCCTTGGATTTGAAAGGGAGCCGGGCATGACAAATAGCCGCCCGGCTAAAGGACCGGAGCGGTTTCTAACCTGCGGGAGGGAGAAAACCGCCTTAGCGGCTGGTGAGCGGCCGCATGAAAACGGAACCTGAAATCAACATGGGTCTAATTATATCCATTAAAGTGCCAAAGGACGCAATTCGCAAAACGAGCATTTGTATTCCCGCAGGCCAAAAAAGGGCTAGAATTATTGCGTTGCGTCTTTTGGCACTCGCTCCTTTGTATGTGCACCACATTCCCGGATTTGGGGTGGGGTCGGTGCGTTTCCCCAGGTTGTCTAAGGCGGGCAACTTTTTCGCTTGGTCAAACCGGTGACCTGGGTATGAAGGGAAATCGAGTCCAGCAAGGGTTCGCCTATAAGATGGCCTGGTAGTGTGCCACGGTTTGGTGGCAGTCAGAATCGAGAAGCGACAGTGAGGACGTAAACACCGTGGCGAAGATGCTGTTTCGGCTTGGGCGCTGGTCATTTCTGCATAAGTGGAAGGTGATCGTGGCGTGGCTGTTGCTGCTCGGGGCGACGGCGGCAGGGGCGTTTTCGCTGATGAAGCCGTTTACGTCGGAGTTCTCGATTTCGGGAACACCGGCGATCGATGCGTTGGAGGACATGGACCGACACTTCCCGGGTGAAGGGAACGTGGCGACGGCGCCCGGGGTGAATTTGGTGTTTGCGGCGCCGGAGGGGCGTCGATTAGATGAGCCGGAGTTCATGGCGGGGATGGACGCGACGGTCGGCTACATCGAGGAGCACCTGGAGGGGCTGACGGGGACGGACAGGTTTGGCAACCCGGTGAATGTGAACCGGGAGCTGGGGGAGATGATCGTCGGGCAGATGACGCAGATGGGCCTGCCTGAGGAGCAGGCGAAGCAGGACGCGTACTACCTGCGGATGGTGTCGGATGATGGCCGGATCGGGTACACCACGTTTGAGTTTGGTGCGGAGTCTTCGATGTCGGTGTCGGAGGAAGAGCGCGCCGTGGTCAATGAGGCGCTGGAGATCGGCCGGGAGGCTGGCCTGCAGGTTGAGGCCGGTGGCGCCGGGTTCGGGGATCCGATCCAGATTAAGACGACGTCGGAAATGGTGGGGCTCGCGGTGGCGTTTGTGGTGCTGATTGTGACGTTTGGGTCCTTGGTGGCGTCGACAATGCCGATTGTGAGTGCTGTTGTTGGGGTGGGCATTGGTGTGCTGGCGGTGCTGATCACGACGCATTGGGTGGAGCTCAACGAGGTCACGCCGGTGCTGGCGGTGATGATCGGGCTGGCTGTCGGTATTGACTACGCGCTGTTTATCCTGTCGCGGTACAGGCAGGAGCGGCAGACGCTGGACGCGCCGGAGGCGGCGGGCCTGGCGGTGGGAACGGCCGGGTCCTCGGTGGTGTTCGCGGGGGCGACGGTGTTTACGGCGCTGGTGGCGCTGTCCCTGGCCGGTATTGAGTTTTTGACGTGGATGGGCCTGGCGGCGGCGCTGACGGTGCTCATCGCGGTGCTTGTGGCGTTAACGCTGCTCCCGGCGCTGCTGGGGGTGTGGGGTGATCGCTCGTTTGGTGGGAAGCTGCCGTGGTTCGCGGGCAACCCTGGCCCGGGCAAGCGGCCTGGTCGCGACTTGTCGGCGAAGTCGGTGGGCCGTTCCTGGGTGAACGTGGTGCGTAAGTTCCCGGTGGTGGTGATGACGGTCGTCGTGCTGGGGTTGGGTGCGATGTCGGCGCCGCTGCTGCAGTTGGAGATGGCGTTGCCGTCGGATACGACGTCGAACCTGGACACGACGCAGCGCAAGTCGGCGGACCTGATGGCGGAGGGCTTCGGCCCGGGGGTCAACGCGCCGTTCCTCCTGGTTGTCGACGCCACCTCCGTCAACCCGGACGCGGAGATGCTGCAGCCGTACATGGCGATGATGCCGGACGAAGCCGGCGGGCGCGCGCAGAAGGCGGCGCTGGCGTCGTTTATGTACGCGGTGCAGGAGGCCAACAGCGTCAACGGGATCGAGCACGCGCAGCTCGTCGGCGCGAATGAGGACCTGACGGCGGCCCGGATCCTGGCCACCCCGAAGGGCGGTCCGGAAGAGGAGTACACGCTGGAGGTGGCGCATGCGCTGCGTGCGAACAATGTCCAGGTGGAGGATGCGACGGGGACGTCGATAGGCCTGACGGGTCTCACTGCGGTGCAGATGGACATTACTGAGGAGCTGGGCGACGCGATGCCGCTCTACCTGGCGATTGTGGTTGGGCTGGCGATCATCCTGCTGATCCTGGTGTTCCGCTCCATCCTGGTGCCGGTGGTGGCGGGCCTGGGCTTCCTGCTGTCGGTCGGTGCGGCGTTCGGTATGACGGTGGGCCTGTTCCAGCTCGGCTGGGGCGGACTTGTGAACACTCCCGGCCCGATCCTGTCATTTATGCCGATCTTCCTGATCGGCGTCACGTTCGGCCTGGCCATGGACTACCAGGTCTTCCTTGTCACCCGTATCCGCGAGCGCTACCTGAAGTTGCGCCGCGCCGGCGACCCGGAGGCGGAAATCAAGGCGGTGCGCGAGTCCACCGTCGAGGGCTTCGTGCAGGGCGCGCGCGTGGTCACGGCCGCAGCCGTCATCATGATTGCGGTGTTCGTGGCGTTCATCGACCAGCCGTTGCCATTCATCCAAATCTTTGGCTTTACGCTCGGCGCCGCCGTATTTTTCGACGCCTTCTTCGTCCGCATGGCGCTCGTCCCCGCTACGATGTTCATCCTGGGCCGTTCCACCTGGTGGATGCCGAAGTGGCTGGACAAGGTGCTGCCGGAAGTTGACGTGGAGGGCACCGAACTCGAAGCCGAATTCCACCCCGAATCACTGGAGCACGCATGACCGACGACCTTTCCTTCGACCTGAACACCACCTTGTATGACGCGCCGGGCAAGCATGGGCGCACGGGTGTGATCCATACGCCGCACGGCCCGATCCAGACCCCCGCGTTCATCCCGGTGGCCACGAAGGCCACGGTGAAGACGTTCAACGCCGTGGTCAAGCAGTTCAACCAGGCGATGCCGCAGCTCGCAATCGAGCGTCCGGCGTGGATGAACCAGATCAGCCGACAGCTAGAGCAGCTGCACCCAGCAGCGGGTCCGGCAGTGCTGGCCATCATCCTGGTCGCGGTCGGTGCCATCGCGGTGGGCCTTGCTTACGCAGCCTGCAAGTCTGGTGCCGACGGCTCCAGCAAGGGAGAAAGCTCCAGCAAGAAAGAGCAGACCCCTAGTGAGGAAAAGGTCTCCTAGCCCAAAGCGCTAAGGACGAGCGAAAAGTAACCCGCCACCACGAAAATGGTGGCGGGTTGCTGCTTGAGAAGTACCACATCGTTTTGTACATTGAATGGTGGATTACTGGGTTTGCAGCCCCGCAACCTATACGAGAGGGAACAATGAAAATTTCGAAAACCGCCGGTTACTACGGCCGCTTGGCGATGGCGTCCGCACTCGCCGGGACATTCACACTCGTCCCAGTGGCAGCGAACGCCGACACCACGACCGAGACGCCCACCCAGGCGCCCGTCACCACGACAGCAACCGCTCCTTCGAGCATTGCTTCCTCCAGCGTGACGCCGAGCGCCAGCGCCACCCCAACCGTGAGCGTTGCTCCGTCAGTTGCGGGTGCGCCAGCAGTGGCGACGACGCCAGCGAAGGCGAAGAAGGCGTCGACAAGCGATAAGCCGGGCACTGGTACGAGCGGTGTAGAGCTCGAGTCCGGTGCGTGGACGTACACGGCGGTGGCGGGGCACCCAACCGACGGCAGCGTCTACGCGCTGTCCACCGCGCCACAGGAGAACCACCTGCTGAAGATCGACCCGGCGACGGGCAACGTCGAAGATCTTGGGGCTGCACGCGTCGAGCACGGCGCACTTCCTACCGACATCACCACGGCAACCATTACCTCTCATGGTCGCCTGATTGTGTCGGAGGAGCTGGCCAAGGACGGCGACAGCTACTACGCCATCGACCTGGACAAGCTGAGCGCGACCACCACCCCGGTGTTCACCGAGCACAAGGTGTCGGTGGATACCTTCAGCAAGCCGAAGGACTTCAAGGCACCCGGTGCGTGGGGCACGGCTTCCAAGAAGGTCGACCCGAAGGGGGAGTACCTGCACGCATACGCTGAAACCCTCGACGGCAAGCCAGCGCTGTGGACCCTGAACACCGACACCGACAAGCTCAGCGTGACCACGTTGAAGGTGGCGCGTGGTGTGAAGACCGAGGGCATCGACCGTCTGGGTGAGGTTGCCTACGCAGTGACCAAGGACACCGACGTCTTCGTTGCCGGCGACAAGGACGGCAACACCGTTGAGTTCAAGCCGACGCAGCTGAAGATCGGCCCTGGCGACGAGCTCGTGGCCACGTTCTCCCAGGACGGCGACGACACGCTCAGTGAGGTGCTCGGCGCCGATAAGAAGTTCGGATTCACTGCCATCAAGCACGCTGGTGAGGAAAAGGACGCGGAGACGCCGGCTTCGGACAAGACGAAGGCCGATGCGGAGGCCCCGAAGTCTGACAATACTGCGGAGCAGGCGGATAAGAAGCCGTCCGAAACGACGAAGTCTGACGCTGAAGCTGCGAAGCCTACTGAGCCGACGAACAAGGATGCGGACAAGCAGCAGCCTCCGGCCAACAACAATGAGAAGCCGTCCTCAACTCCGACGCCAGAGGCCACCGAGCAGCGCACGCTCGAGGTCGAGATCTACGTCGGCACTGGTGAAAAGAAGAAGCCGGTCGAGGGCGCACGCCTGGTCGTCCCGAGCCTGGACAACCTCGAACTCGAAGGCGCAACCGACGCCGACGGCTACCTGTCTACCACCCTGCCAGCAGAGCTCAACGACAAGAGCTTCACTGTCCGCCTCGTAGAGGCACCGGAAGGCTACAAGAACAAGTCCATCCAGATCAAGAAGGATGACCTGGTCAAGGAAATCACCCTGGACAAGGACACCCGTGCAACGAGCACGATGTCCAAGCCGCAGGAAATCCTCGAGGTGTTCAAGGAGGTCAAGCCGCTGCTCGGCGCGTTCGGTGCCCTCGCGGGCGCAGGCGCAGGGGCTGCAGGTTCGAAGTCGACAAGCTCGAAGACTTCGACGACCTCAACGTTCTCCAACTCCAAGAGCTCCGGCACTGTTTCCACCGGACGTACCACCAGCGCAACGTCCCGCAGCACGGCAGCGTCCCGTTCCACGTCGAAGAGCAGCAGCAATCGTAGCTCCAGCAAGTCCTCCTCGACGACCACGTCGACCCGCAGCGGGGACCTCGCCGATACCGGTACCCCGATGTCCGGCGTGATCACGCTCGGCATCGTGCTGTTCCTGATCGGTGGCGCGTACATCTTCATGGGACGTCGCCGCGACGCATAAAGCGCATTAGCAGTACAGAGTAAAGGCCCGAAGGGAGTGATCCCCTCGGGCCTTCGTCATACCCAGTAAACGCGAGTTAGAACACCTCGACGCGTCCGCCCAACGACTCGATCTGGCGCAGCTGCTTCACCCAGCCTGGCGCGCCCGGGTGTAGGCGCATCACAGGGCGCGAAGAAATCTTCACCGGTGACACCGACTCACGTCGCGCGCCCGAACGCGCCAGCATACGGGTGTGCGCCCGGTGGCCGTTCTCGGCGAGGCGCTTCATGGAAGGAGCGTCGGCGGAGAGGGCGGAGCGGGCGTCGGCAAGCAGTTCGGTGAACTCGTCGATGATGCTGACGAGGCTCTCCGCGTTGGTTTCGCACATGTTGCGGACCAGCGACGGGTCCGTGCCCGCGACGCGCGTGGCGCCCTTGAATGAGCCAGCCGCCAGCGACTGCGCCAGCGTGCCGCCGCGATCCCCGACCACGGAGAGCGCCTCCGCGATGACGTGCGGCAGGTGGGACACGCGGGCCACTGCCTCGTCGTGGCGCTTCACTGACACCGGCACGGCCTCCGCGCCCGTGACCGCGACCAGGTTGCACACGTCCGCGAACAGGCTCGCCCACGTCTGTGGCACCTTGTCGACGCTCTCCGCGTAGTCATACGTCACCACCCACGCCGCGCGCTGGAACAACCCTTCTTGGGACGCCGACCAGCCGGAAAACTCGGTGCCGGCCATCGGGTGCCCACCAACGTAGCGTTCCTCAAGACCGCGCTCCAGCACGAGGTCGTACACCGGCTGCTTCACGCTGACCACGTCTGTAATGCCGCAGCTCGGGGCGTGCTCCGCGATGGCGTCCAGGACGGTCGCCACCGCATCCATCGGTACCGCGATCACGATCAGGGCCTGCTGCGCCTCTGCCTTCTGCAGTGCGGCCTCGAGGTCGTTGGTGACGTCGAAACCATCTTTTTGCGCAGCCCTCGTGCCCGCATTCGAGTGCGTGTAGCCGAACGCATCGTGGCCGGCCGCGGTGAGGTCGCGAATGATGGAGCCACCGATCAACCCCAGCCCAACAATGCAGACGGGAGGCAGGTGGCGCGAAGAATGTAGGAATGAGGCAGTCACGGTTTCACATTCTAGTGACAAATTCACTGCGTGCAGGCTAATGTCGTGAGACATGGCACAGGAATTTCCAGACGGGTACGCAGTGACAGTCGCCCAGCACGACGGCGCATGGTCCGTGCACCGCTACAACGACAGCTTCGACTCGCTGGAAGACACCATCGCCGCAGTACGCCGCCTCCGCAGCGAAGGCCCGGCGTTTGCGCTGCTCAACGTCGAAAATGAGTACGTTGTGGTGCTGCGCCCAGGCCCAAACAGGGCACGCATCCTCCTTAGCGACGCCCCCATCGCCGTCGACGACGACTACGCCGCCGACGCCCTCGAAGAAGCCGGCTGCGACATCCCCGACATCGACCCCGATGACCTTGACGACACCGACAGCTGGGCCGACGGCGACTTCGACATCCTCGCCGACCTCGGCCTCACCGAAGAACGCCTCAGCCTCCTTCTCGACGCCGACGAAGAACCCGCCGACCTCATCGAGGACATTGCCGACGCCCTCGGCTTCGCCGACGAACTTCACGAAGCACTGCGGTAACGTTGGCCTGCTCAAGCTGGCAGCGGCGCGCCACCGCCCGCATGCAACAAGCGCTCGACCTCGCGGCAACGACCCCGCCCGGCGACGTGCCCGTCGGCGCCCTCGTCTTCGACGCTGGCGGCGAGGTGATCGGCCGCGGCGTCAACCGGCGCGAACAACGCCAAGACCCCACCGCCCACGCCGAAGTCGAAGCGATCCGGGACGCCGCGCGCACCCTCGGGACCTGGCGCCTTGACGGTTGCGAGCTCGTCGTCACCTTGGAACCCTGCACCATGTGTGCCGGGGCCCTGCTCGGCGCCCGCATCGACTCGCTCATCTTCGGCGCCTTCGAGCCCAAAACCGGCGCCGTTGGCTCCCTGCTTGACGCCCTCCGCGACCCTCACCACCTCCACCAAATCCAAGTCCGCGGCGGGATCATGGAACCCGAAAACGCGGAACTGCTCGCCGAATTTTTCCGGGACCTGCGCTAATACTTAACCGAATCGTTACAGTGCCGCCCTGCCAAAGTGGCTACCATGGGGAACCGTTAGCTTAAGAACGAAACGAAAAGGAGCAACCAC
>NZ_JBSZCG010000133.1:0-9394 GCF_054166365.1 Corynebacterium sp. UMB8791
ATGTCCACGCCCGAGCAGCCCCCCACCGAAATCCAGGAAGGCCCCCTCCCGAAACACGCGCAGCTGCGCATCATCCTCGAAGAGTACTGCCGCAATGAGCTGTCCCCCGGAGACCCGCTGCCCGGCGAACGCGCCCTCGAAGAGACCTACCGGGTCTCCCGCATCACCGTGCGTCGCGCGATCGGGGACCTCGTCGCCCAGGGGAAACTCCGCCGGGTGCGCGGCAAAGGCACGTTCGTGGCGCCGAGCCCGCTGGTGAGCAAGCTGCAGCTGGCCAGTTTCTCTGAGGAGATGCAGGCGCAGGGCGTAGTGGCGTCGTCAAGTATTTTACTGGCGGAGCGCGCGCCAGCGCCTCAAGAAGTCGCCGAGTACTTCGGCACCTCGCCGCACGCTGAGCACATTCACCTGCGTCGCCTCCGGCTTGGCGACGCCCAACCCTACGCCGTCGACGACGGCTGGTACAACGGCGAGCTCGTCCCTGACCTGCTGGAACATGAACTGCAAGCGTCGGTGTACGAGGTACTCGACGAGCGTTACAACCTCGGCATCACCGAGGCCGAGCAGACCGTGACTGCGGTGAACGCCGACGCTCGCGTCGCCCCACTGCTCGACGTGCCGGTAAACCGCGCGCTGCTTCGAATCGTGCGCTATGCGCAAAGCCACGGCACACGTGTGGAATACTGTGCCAGTGTGTACCGGACGGACCGCTACAGTCTGCACACACAGGTATTGCGCAACCTCGAGGGATAGGAAAGGCACATGGCTACCAAGACAACAGCGTTGCGCGGCTTTCTCGTCGCGCTGCTCGCGGGTGCGGTCGGATTCGGCTCCTACACCTACAACGCGTCGCCCGCACCGCAAGGCGGCACTGAGGCATCGGAAGTATCGACGTCCGCTCCGAAACGACACAGCAAAAACAAGCCAGCGCCGTTCACCACGGCGGACCAAGGCGCCTGCCTGACGTGGGAAGCCGACACCGAAGGCCACATCACCGCCTTCGAGCAAACCGACTGCGCACTCGAGCACCGCTTCGAGGTCTCGGCGCGCGAAGACCTGGCAACCTACCCCACCTCCGAGTTCGGGCCGTCTGCACCGATGCCGAACCAGACCCGCCAGGCACAGCTGCGCGAGGAGCTGTGCGGGGGCGCAACCCTGCGCTACCTCAACGGCGCCTTCGACCCGAACGGGCGCTACTCCATCGCACCGATCCTGCCACCGGCGGCCGCGTGGGAGCAGGGCGACCGCACCATGCTGTGCGGCCTGCAGGAAACCAACCGCGACGGCACCCCAATCCTCACCACGGGCCGCGTCTCCGAGCAGGACCAGGCGCGCACCTTCAACCCCGGAGAGTGCGTCGCTATCGACGGTGCCTCCAGCCTGAGCACCGTGGACTGCAACGAGCCACACCAGATGGAGATCACCAGCACGGTCGACCTCAAGCCCGTCTTCCCCGACCGCACCCCGAGCGTCGAGGAGCAAGACAAATACCTGCGCGACGTGTGCACCGACGCCGCCCAGAAGTATATGGGCGCGGAGGAAAACCTCTACCAGATCGCGCTGCAGCCGTTTTGGACCACGCAGAAGCCGTCCGCATGGGAGGGTGGCTCGCGCAGCGTGAACTGCGCGCTGGTCTTCTCGAACCCGGAGGGGCAGTTCGCGGCACTGACCGGGTCCGCAACCGCTGGGCGCGAAGTGCTCAAGATCGACGGCAACCCGCCACCGGAGCGGCCCGAGCGCCGCCCACTGCGGGAGGAGCAGCCGCAACCATGATGAAGCCGGTCAGCCAGGACGCCTTCGAGGAGATGATCAACGACGCCCTGGACACCATCCCCGAGGAGTTCGCCCGCCACATGACGAACATGGTGGTGCTGGCCCGTGACTTCAACCCGGACGAACCCACGCTGCTGGGCCTGTTCGAGGGCATCCCCCTTACTGAGCAGCACTCAAATCACAGCGGGTTCCTGCCGGACGCGGTATTCGTGTACAAGGACGCACTCGAGGCGATGTGCGGCGATGAAGAGGAACTGCGCCACGAAGTAAAGGTGACCGTCCTCCACGAGGTCGGCCACTACTTCGGACTCGAGGAGCACGAGCTGCACGAACTCGGCTGGGGTTAGCCGAAGCTATCCCTGCTTAGCGCAGCCCGTCTACCCAGGACTGGGCCTCTGCGAGGCGCGGGTTACCACTCGGCCAGGTTGCCTGCTGCGCGCACGGCCACGACCCCAGATACGTAATCTGCGAGGACCGCAGGTACACAGCCCGTAACGCCTCCGCCACGGCGGTGTCGTCGATATGCCCCACGATGTCCACGTGGAAGGAGTACGTGTTCGGCTCCTTGCGTGTTGGGCGTGACTCAATACGGGAAAGGTGCACGCCGCGGAACGCGAACTCCTGCAACGCCGCCACCAGCGTGCCAGGCTCGTTCGGGGTCTGGAACACGATCGACGTCCTGTCGTTGCCTGTGCGCGGCGTTGGTTTCCCGGACGGACCAACCAGCACAAAGCGCGTCCGCGCCGTGGACAAGTCGGCCACGCTGCGCGCGTGCACCTCGAGTCCGAGCAGCTCCGCCGCGCGCTCCGGGGCCGCGGCCACGTCCGCCTCCCCCTCAGCGACGAGCTGCGCTGCCGCGCCGTTCGATGTCGCCGGGTGGAACGTCGCGTTCGGGGCGTGCTCGGCCATCCAGCGCTTGACCTGCTGGTAGGCCACGGGGTGGGTGGCGAAGTGGGTGGCGTCGACAAGTGAAGCACCGGGGCGCGTCATGATGGCGAAGGCGATCTCCAGCTCGGTCTCCCCGTAGATCTGCACCCCGGGAGCCTCCGCCAGCGCGTCCGTGGTCGCGGTGACCGCGCCGTCAACCGAGTTCTCCACCGCAACCACCGCGTAGTCCGCGTGCCCGGCGCGCACCTCGTTGAGCGCCTCCGCCGGGGAATCCACAGGCACAAGCTGCGCGTCGGGCAGGTCAAAGTTCCAGACGGCCTGCTCCGTGAACGTTCCCGCCGGGCCGAGGTACGCAATCGTTGTCATAGGGCTACTGTAGCCTGCATGCACACTCGGTACCGCGTCGAAGTCCTCCTTGTGCTGGCCGTCACCTTCGGCGCCAGCGGGCTGCGCGCCGCGCTGCGCCTAGTCGACTCGCTGTTGCAGGCGCCCCTCAACCAGCAATCGACGACGCTCTACTCCCAGGCGAGCTCCATCGGCTGGCTCGACGTGGCGCTCCAGGCGGTCTCAGCGCTGTCGCTCATCGGGTGGGGTGGCCTGGCATGGTACCTGCTGGGCACCACGTGGGTTGCGCCGAAGTGGCGCGACTGGCTGCGCGGCGCCGGGTTCGCGGCACTTATCGGCATCCCGGGGCTGGCGCTCTACATCGGGGCGGTGCACTTCGGCTGGTCCAAGGTAGTCATCCCCACCACCGAGGCCGTCCAGATCCCCACCTCCCTCTTGTGGGCGTTCGCCAACGGGTTCGCCGAAGAAGTCGTGGTGGTGATGTACCTCTGCACCCGGCTGCGGCAGATGCGCTGGTCGGCGCCCGCCGCAATCGCCGCCTCCGCGATCCTGCGCGGCTCCTACCACCTCTACCAGGGGGTTTCCGCGGGCTTCGGCAACATCGCGATGGGCGCCATCTTCGCCTACTACTACCACCGCACCGGCAAAGTCTGGCCACTCATCCTCGCACACTTCCTTATCGACGCCGTCGCTTTTCTCGCCTACCCACTCCTGCCGTCTACACTGTTGCCATGAATACGCCGCATTCCAACGATCCCCGGGATAACCTCGAGGACTTCGTGCTTGGCAGGGACGGCCAACCGCTCGTGGACCGCTACGGACGCCCCATCCGGAAGCGTCGCCCGCAGCGGGAACAGCAACGGCCCCCTGCCTGGCAGGAACGGCCAACCGTCAGGCCAGAGCAGCGCGAGCCGCAGGAAACACGACAGTACAACCCGCAAGACTACGAACCGCGCGAATACCGGCCGCGCCAGTACCCGGCGCAGCACAGGCCGCCGCAGCAGCGCCCAGAGCGCGAGCACGTTCCGATGCAGGTCACACAGCGGCCACAACGACCACAACAGCAGCGTCCGCAGCGGCGAAGAAGGCGTCGTAAAGGTGGCTGCGGCCGTCTGCTCGCGGCTCTCCTCGTGGTGCTGCTCGCCCTCACCTTCCTTGTCGACGCCCGACTCTCCCGCGTCGACGCCCTGCCCGCCGAGCGCATCGCGAACACCTCGGGCACGAACTGGCTGCTCGTCGGGTCTGACTCGCGCACGGGCCTGAGCGAGGAGGACGCGGCGCGCCTCGGCACCGGCGGCGACCTGGGCACCACCCGCACCGACACGATCATGCTGCTGCACCTGCCACTATTCGGGAAGGCGACGCTGGTGTCCATCCCGCGCGACTCCTATGTGGCCGTGCCCGGCTACGGGCAGGAAAAGATCAACGCGGCGTTTGCCTACGGTGGCCCGCAGCTGCTCATCCAGACCGTTGAGCAGGCCACTGGCCTGCGTGTGGACCGCTACGCGGAAATCGGCATGGGCGGGTTGGCCAACATCGTCGATGCCGTCGGCGGCGTGGAGATCTGCGTCTCAGAGTCCATCCAGGACCCGCTGGCCAACCTGTTTGTCGAGCCCGGCTGCCAAACAATGGACGGTGCGACCGGCCTTGGGTACGTGCGCACCCGCGCCACCGCCCAGGGCGACCTGGACCGCGTCGGGCGCCAGCGCGAATTCCTCGGCGCGCTGACCAGCCGCATCCTCTCCCCCGGCGTGCTGCTCAACCCGTTCCGGGCGCTGCCGCTGCTGTGGACCGCCCCGGCCATGTTCACCGTGGGCAGCAAGGACCACGTGTGGAACCTGGCCCGCATTGGGTTGGCGTTCAGCATGGGGCTGAACACGGAAACCATCCCGGTGGGCGGGTTTATGGACGCGGACGTGGGCAACGTGATCCTGTGGGACGAGGTCGCTGCCGAGCAGCTCTTCTCGTCCCTCAGGTAGGCCCCCGAATAGCCCCCGTGCAGCCCGGTCGCCCTCTGCTTAGATGGTGACCTGGCGGGACTTGATATTGTCCAGCTGCTTGCGCTCGTCGGCGCTGAGCTGGGCATCGTTCGCGTACTCGGCCTCGATAGCCTTGTTCAGCGCTACCAGTGCATCCGCGTAGGACGCAGGCTCAACCGTCGGGTCCAGGTCCCACACCGGGACCACGACGCCGTGGGTGCGGAACGCGCCCGCGAACTTCGTGCCCTCACCCAGGTTAAGCTCACCGCGCGCCGCGATGCGCGCCAGCGCCGAGAGCATCTGGCTCTCGTTATCCTCGGTGCGCACCCAACGGATGTGCGCCTTGCCGCCGCCCGGGTTGACCCACCACACTGCGCCCGGCGCGTCCGACTTGACCTCGACGGACGGGATGACGGCGTCGTTCGCGGCCGCCATCGCCTGCTGGATCTGCGGCGCGCAGGATCCCGAGCTGGTCGCGAAGCCACTGGATGAGCGATCTGCCCACCGCGACGGAGCCCTCCAGGGCGTAGACGGCGGGCTGCCCGGCGCGCTGGTAGGCAACGGTGCTGAGCATGCCGGTCTCGCTGAAGGTGGGCGTGGTGCCGGTGTTGAGCAGCATGAACAGGCCGGTGCCGTAGGTCATCTTCGCAGCACCCTCTTCGAGGCCGCCTTGGCCGAAGAGCGCCGACTGCTGGTCGCCGAGCACGCCGCAAATGGGCACGTTGGCCAGCGGACCCTGGTTGCGGACCTGGCCGAAGTCGCCGACGGACGGGCGGATTTCCGGCAGGATTTCGGGCGGCACGCCGATGGCTTCGCACAGGGCGGGGTCCCACTGGAGGGTTTCCAGGTCCATCAGGAGGGTGCGGCTGGCGTTGGTCACGTCGGTGACGTGCAGCGCGTTGTCCGGGTCGCGCTGGCCGCCGGTGAGGTTCCAGATCAGCCAGGTGTCCATGGTGCCGGCGAGCAGCTCGCCGCGGGCGGCGCGCTCGCGGGCGTCGTCGACGTGGTCGAGGATCCAGGCCCACTTCGGCCCGGCCGGATATGAGTTGCGCAGCAGTCCGGTGGTGGCCTGGAACTCGGTGGCGTCGCCGTCGTAGGAGGTGCGGGTGTCCTGCCACACGATGGCGTTGTAGATGGGTTTACCGGTTGCGCGTTCCCAGATGACGGCGGTTTCACGCTGGTTTGTCAGGCCCAAAGCGGCGATGGCGGCTTCGTCAATATCTGCGCTGGCCACGGCGTCGCTCATGGCGCGGCGCGTGTTGCGCCAGATCTCGAGTGGGTCGTGCTCGACCCAGCCTTCGCGCGGCAGGATCTGCCGGTGCTCGAACTGCGCCTGCGCGATCACCTTGCCGCCCGTAGTGGCGACTACGAACCGGGTTGATGTTGTGCCTTGATCAATAGCCGCCAGCAACGTCATGAGTTAAAACCAGTGCTCCAGTACTTGTGCCACGCCGTCTTCATCATTCGATGCGGTCACAATATCAGCGGCGTCCTTCACCGCGTCCGTCGCGTTGCCCATGGCAACGCCCATGCCGGCCCACGCCAGCATCTCAACATCGTTTTGCATGTCGCCGAACGCCACCACCTGAGACGGGTCGATCCCGTACTGGGCAGCCAGGTAGGAAACACCTGCCGCCTTGGTCACGCCGGGGCGCGAGAACTCGAGCAGCCCCTCCTCCATGGAGTAGGTCACGTGCGCGATGTCCTGGTCGATCTCGGGGGCGATCATGTCGAACATCTCTGCCGCTATCAGGTCCGGGCAGCGCACGAGCAGCTTCGCCGCAGGTTCTGCCAGCAGCTCCTCGACGTGGACGACGCCGAAGCGGGCGTCCCAGGCGTCCGGGTTGTACTCCGGCGTGATCAGGAAGCACTCTTCCTCCGGGTCGAGTGCGCTCTGGCTCAGCCGTTCCACCCCGTAGCCCACGGTCACGTCGGCTTCCCCCATCACCTTTTCGACGACCTCCACGGTCTCCTGCATACTCTCCGGGGACAGCGCGAAGGATTTCACCACTTCGTCGTGTTCTGGGTCGTAGATAACGGCGCCGTTGGCGGCCACACAGACCGGCTCGAACGGCAGCTGCTCGAGCACCGGCAGCAGCCAGCGGTGGGGGCGCCCGGTGGCCAGCCCGAACTTGGTTCCGCCGCGCACAGCCCGCGCGACGACCTCCAGCAGACGAGGTGTCACCCGTCCGTAGGAGTTGAGGAATGTGCCATCGATGTCACTGATGATCAGGCTGGGGGCGTTCATGTTATTTCCCTTTCTTTGCCTCGCGTTCTTTTCGGCGAATTTCGGCTGCTTCTTCAAGAGTCGGTGCGCTCCCCCCGAGCGAGGCCGGCATCCATGGCTCGCCGGGCTCGAAGGGTCCGAAGCGCGTTTCGTATTCGGCGCGGGTGGTCTCCAGCATGGCTTCCATCGCTGCCTTGAGCCTACCCGTGGCTTCTTCAACGGTGCCGTCGACTGAGACGGGCTCCCCGTAGCGGATGATGACCGGGATGCCGGAGCGCCCGAGCCGTTTCGGCTGGTCTTTGGTCCACAGGCGCTGGGAGCCCCAGATCACGCAGGGCACGAGCGGCACTCCGGCCTGGCGAGCGATGCGCACGGCGCCCGTCTTAAAGTCCGCAATCTCGAAGGAGCGCGAAATCGTGCCCTCCGGGAAGATGCCGACGATCGCCCCTTCGCGCAGGGCGGCAACGGCGGCGTCGATAGCCCCGGCGCCCGCCGAGCGGTCCACAGGGACGTGTCCCATGTTGCGCAGCAACCACCGCAGCACCGGAATGCCGAAGACTTCCTTCTTCGCCATGAACCGCACCAGGCGCTCCCCGCGCAGGTACGGGCCAATGCCCGCCAGCATGAAGTCAAGGTAGCCGGTGTGGTTGATCGCCAGCATCGCCCCGCCGTCCAGCGGGACGTGCTCGAGGCCGTGGACCGTCGCCTTCGTCCCGGCGAACCGGAAGTAGCGCTTCGCCGCGCGCACAATCCGCTGGTAGAAGCGGTTCTGCATATCACCGCTGTGCGGCCGCGGGGCGGTATAGCCGTCTGCTACTTCAAACAGTCCATCAATCGTGCGCATTAGGGAACCAGTACGTCCTTCCCAACCCACGGGCGCAGCGCCTCAGGCACCTTGACCGAGCCGTCGGCCTGCTGATTGTTCTCGAGGATTGCGACGAGCCAGCGCGTCGTCGCGAGCGTGCCGTTCAAGGTGGCGGCGGTCTGGGTCTTGCCGTTCTCGTCGCGGTAGCGGATGGACAGGCGACGCGCCTGGAACGTGGTGCAGTTCGACGTCGACGTCAGCTCGCGGTACGTATCTTGCGACGGCACCCACGCCTCGGTGTCAAACTTGCGTGCCGCGGACGAGCCGAGGTCACCGGCGGCGACGTCAATAATGCGGTAGGGAACCTCGACTGCGGCAAGCATGTCGCGCTCGAGGCCCAGCAGCTTCTGATGCATCTCCTCGGCGTCCTCAGGCTTGCAGTACGCGAACATCTCCAGCTTGTCGAATTGGTGGACGCGCAGGATACCGCGAGTGTCCTTGCCGTAGGAACCGGCCTCGCGGCGGAAGCAGCTGGACCAACCGGCGTAGAGCAGCGGGCCGTCCGAGAGGTCAATAATTTCGTCGGTGTGGTAGCCGGCCAGCGCCACCTCGGAGGTACCAACCAGGTACAGGTCGTCGCGCTCGAGGTAGTAGATCTCCTCGTCGTGCTCGTCGAGGAAGCCGGTGCCCTGCATGACGTCCGGGCGGACCAGGACCGGCGGGATCATGACCTTGAAGCCGGCCTCGCGGGCTTTCTGCGCGGCGAGCATCATCATGCCCAGCTGCATCCAGGCGCCGTCGCCGACCAGGTAGTAGAAGCGAGCGCCGCCAACCTTGGTGCCGCGCTTCATGTCAATAATGCCGAGGTTCTCGCCCAGCTCGAGGTGGTCCTTCACCTCGAAGTCAAAGGTTGGGACCTCTCCGACGTGCTCGAGGACCACGAAGTCTTCCTCACCGCCGGCCGGTGCGCCCTGGATCGGGTTCGGGATCTTGTACTGCAGGTCCTGCACGGCCTGCTCGGCCTCGGCCTGCTTGGCCTCGGCTGCCTTCACCTTGGCTTTGAGCTCGTTCGAGCCCTCGAGCAGCGCTGGGCGCTCCTCCGGGGAAGCCTGGCCAATCTTCTTGCCGAAGGCCTTCTGTTCCGCACGCAGCTCATCTGCTGCCTGGATAGCCTCACGGCGCTGCTCGTCGGCCGCTAGCAGCTGATCGACGAGGGAGGGATCCTCGCCACGGGCGGTTTGGGACTCTCGGACGTCGTTTGCATTCTCGCGCAGAAATTTCAGATCAATCACGCCCACAACTCTACCCGGTTCTGCCCCTCTTCACGCCACCTGCGACATCACCCGACTCTGGTAATAACCAGTGCGCTATGGTGGGGGT
>NZ_JBSZCG010000134.1:0-9054 GCF_054166365.1 Corynebacterium sp. UMB8791
ATGACTACGTTCCAGGAAGCGCTCCGCACGATGCGCCCCGAACAACTCCGGGAGCTCATTTATCTCAGGCCAGACGCCTTTTACCCCACCCCGCCATCCTGGGGTTCGCTGGGGACGCGGCTGTCGCTGGCTGGGTCTGCAGCACGAGCGTTACGCCGTCTCAACGCTGCCGAGTTGCGGCTTCTGGAAGCGCTCGGGGACGTCGGCGCCGAACTCTCTCCCGTCGACACCAACAATGTCCCCGCAGCGCGTGTTCCCGGGGCCGTCGAGCGTCTTCGTGCGATGGCGCTCATCTATGGCCCGGACGCCGCCATACAGGTCGCACCAGGGGCACTTTCCGCGCTGCCGTCGGGCTGGCGCCTCGGGGACCAGGCCCCACCGAACCTCGACGGGCTGCTGGAAGGACTCAGCGCCCGCGAGCGCTCAGTGCTGGATACGCTAGCGGCGTCAGGTTCCGTCGGCACGACGAGGGCCGCCGCGGCGGACGCGGATCCCACGACGCCAGTTGCAACACTCATTGCGAAAGGGCTGCTCATCCGCGTCGACGCCACAACGGTTCGCCTACCTCGCCCCGTCCGCGACGTCCTCCGTGGCCTGCCACCGCGCGAGTTCCCCGAGCACGCCCCTGCCGTCAACGATCCAGATCAGCCGACGATCGACCGCAACGCGACTGGCGCGGGCCTCGACGCGGTGCGCAAGCTCCGCCAGCTGCTGCTCCTGTTACTTGAGTCCCCGGTCGCACTGAACAAGGACGGCTCCCTGGGGGTCCGCGCACATGCGGGGTTAACGCAGGCCCTCGGTTTCGATCCTGCGCTCCTCATTACCACGGGCGAATCCGCCGGCCTTCTCGGCCGTGGAAGCACCGACGAGGCCGACGTACTCGCGGCCACCCACGACGCTCTTTCCTGGTTGGACGCCACGCTCGCCGACCAGTGGGCTATCCTCCTCGCCGGCTGGCTCGCCTCGCCCTGGCGCACCGACAAGACGCCGGAGCACCGCCTCCTTTCCGAGCCCACCCACAACCCCGACGTCAGGCACGCCCGGAGGCGCATCGTCGAGTACGCGGGCCCCGACCAGGAGGCTCGATTACTGTTCCACGTACCGCTCATGGCAGCGAATTTCTCACCCCAACTTATCGACGCCACCATCGCCGAAGCCGCATTCGTCGGCGCGATTGGCGGCGTGGGGAGCTCGGCGTCGACACCCCTGCAAGCACTTCTCAACGACGGCGACGTCGTCGAGGCTACGAAGCAGCTCGTCCCCACGGAGGTCTCGCAACTCATCGCGCAGGGCGACATGACACTGCTCGCCCCGGGGCCGCTCGATGCGGCGACCGCCGCCGTCGTCGAAGATATCGCCGACCTTGAATCGCCGGGCCTTGCCAGCATGTGGCGCATCAGCGACGCCTCCCTGAAGCGCGCCCTCGACCGTGGGCACGACGCCGACTCACTGCACACATGGTTTAAACAGCACATCATGGGCGAGGTTCCGCAGGCCATCACCTTCCTTATCGATGATCTCTCCCGCACCCACGGCGCAATCCGCGCCGGCAGCGCGCTGAGCTACATCCGCTGCGCCGACCCTGCCCTCCTCGCCGTGGCGGCTGAGCACGCCGATCTGCGGATCTTGGCGCCGACCGTCGCCGTCAGCCCGCTTCCGCTGCCACGCTTGCTCCACGAGTTGCAAGCCGCGGGCCTGCAGCCAACCGCCGAAGACGACCACGGCGCCTCCATCACGCTTGCGGAGGAACCAACACTGGTGCGAGCAACACCGTCCTCGCTTCCCAGAACCGCCTCTCTGAGCGAAGAGGACGTCGATAAGATTGTTGCGGCCCTCAACTCGGATACAAGCCAACCTTCCGGGGTCAGCGAAACGTCAACGACTGATATGCTTCGTGCAGCAGCCCGCGCCCGTCGCCGCGTCAAGGTTGAGTACGCGGACTCGCAGGGCGCGCAGCACACCCTAACGGTCATCCCGTTGACGGTGAGTGTCGGCGTCATTGATGCGCAGGACACGGCCACGCAGCGCGTGATCCGCATACCACTGCGGCGCGTCACGACTGTGACGCTGGTGTAGAAAGAAAGGTCCAACAATGACGTTTGGGGACGGCCCACTGATCGTGCAGTCCGATAAAACCGTACTGCTTGAAATCGCGCACCCGGACGCAGCGAAAGCACGCGCAGCGCTTTCCCCATTCGCTGAACTCGAGCGCGCCCCCGAGCACGTCCATACCTACCGCATCACCCCACTTGCGCTGTGGAATGCCCGCGCCACCGGCTTCGACGCCGAGACCGCAATCGATGTCCTCGAGCGCTATTCCCGGTTCCCCGTCCCCCAGTCGCTCCTCATCGACATTGCGGAGACGATGGCGCGCTACGGGCGCGTCAGCCTGCTCAACGATCCACAACGCGGGCTCATCCTCACCACGGAAGAGCCCCCAATCCTGGATGAGATTACGCGCAACAAGAACATCATCCTGTTTCTTGGCCAGCGCTTCGACGAGCACACGGTAGGCGTACACCCGTCCGCGCGCGGGCGCATCAAACAAGAACTCATCAAGACGGGCTGGCCGGTGGCGGACCACGCCGGATACGTCGACGGCGAATCCCACCCAATCGCGCTCGACTTTGACGGTTGGGAGCTTCGCGACTATCAACAGTACGCCGCCCAAGCATTCTGGGAGGGCGGCTCAGGCGTGGTGGTCCTGCCGTGCGGTGCGGGCAAAACCATCGTTGGCGCCGCCGCGATGGCGCAGGCAGAGACGACCACGCTCATCCTCGTTACCAACACTGTCGCCGGGCGGCAGTGGCGCGATGAGCTGCTGCGCCGCACCACGCTCACCCCGGAAGAAATCGGTGAGTACTCCGGCGAAAAGAAGGAGATCCGCCCGGTCACCATCGCGACCTATCAAGTAGTCACCCGGAAAACGAAAGGCGAATACCGCGCCCTCGAGCTTTTCGACACCACCGACTGGGGCCTCATCATCTACGACGAAGTCCACCTCCTCCCCGCCCCCGTTTTCCGCATGGCGGCCGACCTCCAGTCCCGCCGCCGTCTCGGCCTGACCGCTACACTCATCCGCGAGGATGGCCGCGAAGACGACGTCTTCTCCCTCATCGGCCCCAAGCGTTACGACGCCCCCTGGAAAGAACTCGAAATGGCAGGTTTCATCGCCACCGCCGAATGCATCGAGGCCCGCACCACGCTCACGGAAGAAGAGCGCCTCAGCTACGCGACGGCCTCCGCACGCGAGCGCTACCGCCTGGCCGCCACCGCATCAGCCAAGCTCTCGACGGTCAAGGACATTCTCGCCCGCCACGAGGGCGAACCGACGCTCATCATCGGAGCTTACGTCGATCACCTGCGCCACATCGCGCAGCAGATCGACGCCCCACTCATCGACGGCCGCACCAGCACCAAAGCCCGCGAAGAAGCCTTCGAGCGCTTCCGCCAGGGCGAAATCCGCACCCTCGTCGTATCGAAGGTGGCGAACTTCTCCATCGACCTCCCCCAGGCAGCCGTGGGAATCCAGGTCTCAGGCACGTTCGGTTCCCGCCAGGAAGAGGCCCAGCGCCTCGGCCGACTCCTTCGACCCAAGCCGGACAGCAGTGAGGTCTTGTTCTACACCGTGGTCACACGAGACACCCTGGACGCCGAGTACGCCATGCACCGCCAACGCTTCCTCGCCGAACAGGGCTACGCTTATCGCATCATGGATGCCTCAGACCTCAAACGCGGCCTATAGACTGTGGCCTATGACTGAACAACCATTCCGCTTCAACGTCGACGAAGAATACGCCAAAGAACACAACGAACTTATTCGAAATACCAAGAACCTCGTTACCTCAAGCATCGCTCTGTTCGTCGTCTGCCTCATCGCGGGCGTCATAGTCTGGTTCCTCGTCGACCCGACCTCCCCCTGGCGCCTACTCGGATCCCTCTCCCTTATCTTTTTCGGCACCATCATGCTGATCGTCGGTCTTGCTATTCCTCGCGCGGTTCCACGTACCCAAGCAATTTACGACGCCAACCCCCTCTCTCCCGCTGTCATCACCGATGACAAGGGCACCACAGTTACCCTCACCGCGTTAGTAAACACAGTCGTTGACCAGCAGTCCCCTGCCGAGTGGGCGCTCACCTCAACTGTGGTGCAACGGATCCCCGGCGTCACTCCTAAGGTTGGCGCTGCAGTTCCGTGCGTCGCTGTGGGAGGCCAGCGCACATCCCGCGACAAGGCACACTGGGCAACGATTACTCCGATGCCAATCGCGTGGGGCACCCCTTCAGAGGAAGTTATCAAACAAGCCACGGACTACATCCCCGACGATCAGTGGCGCGCCCTCAAGCAAGCTATCCGCGACGAGGATCTAGTCAAGAAGTCTAGAAATGAGCTCATAGCTTTTTAGGCCGACATCCTCGCCTCTGCGTACGCCCCAGGGAATGCTTATGTCCCCTGGGGCGTATTGCTTGCACCATGCCTCAGCCATTGAGGCCAGGTAGCCTGAGAGGCCTAACACTTTGAACGGAGATTCCAAGATGAACGATGCTTTTCCCCTTCGCACCCCTCGCCTTATCCTCACTCCTCCCACGGACCAAGATATAGACGCCATTTTTAGGATCCACGCCGACGCCCGCACCTATCAACACCGTCCCGACCTCGCGATGAAAAACCGCAAAGAGGCAGAGGAGTTGGCAAGCACATGGCAAGAAAACTGGGATGAACAGGGTCTTGGCTACTACGTAGTGTCCACGCTTGACGGAACAACCATCGGGTTTACTGGAGTACGCCACAGTGAGGAAGCCGGTGAACAGGTACTCAACCTATATTACCGATTCGCCCCTGAATCTCAGGGCCAGGGATACGCAAAGGAGGCTGCATCTGCGGCGATTGCCAATGCACAGGAACGTTTCCCGCAGCTTCCAGTCATCGCTATCATCGACCCCACTAATGAGGCATCGATCGGTTTAGCATTGAGGCTCGGATTCCAGCACGTCCATGGTGCGGGTGTACCGAACGATTACGAGGTCTACCGCCTCTCCTGAATTCTGGGCTCAACGCGGCGGGGTTCTCGACGCGAGCCTCTCTAGATACATCCCCGTTTGTTTGTTGTGTGGGGGTGCACAAAAAAATGTGGTGAGTATGTGCCACAACAACACACACTCACCACACACAGGAAAATGAAGTTATAGGCCGGCGGTAACCTACTCTCCCACACCTTCCCAGGTGCAGTACCATCAGCGCGGGCGGGCTTAGCTAACCGGGTTCGGAAAGGGACCGGGCGTTTCCCCGCCGCCTTGGTGCACACTCCGAAGTTCTCCCCCACTGGGTGCTCCATTGGAATGTAGAACGCGCAGGTCCGGCAGTGCAGCGTTGCCTGCTCGGCGAACGCAGAATTAGGGCCAAACTTGCCCTTCCGCCACCGCGTCTTCGCCGCATTGAGGCCTTCTTGCGTGAGGTAGTGGTCAGTTTCCCTGCCTGGGAACGTCACTGCATCCTTTGCAAAGGAGTCTGTGGTCAGGCGCTCGTCGTCAGGCGCTGGCTCCATGATGTCGCCGGGGCCGAGGTCGCCGGGGCGAAGACGCTCGGAGTACGGCACCCAGTCCGGCGCCTGCAGCGCGTCGCGAGCCGGCATGAGCGCGACCTCGTTGACGGTCACCCATGTTGAGCCCGTGGCACACGCGACGACCGCGTTCCATTCCCACCCGTTGTAGCCAGGCACGCTCGCTTCGAAGCGGTGCGTGGCCACGTTGCTCGAGAGCCCAGCGACACCGATGTGCGCGCCGACCTCGCCTTCCGCGATCTCGAGGATGGCCTCTCGCGCGACCTCAATTGCTTTGTCGCTCAGCAGTGGTGAAGAGTTCTTGTTCTGAGACACGCTCTCCATTATGGCCCATTTCTGGGGAAATGCTGCATGATGGACGTATGCGTGTTCACTCCCGACGGTTTTGGTCCATCCTGATGTGTCCTTTGGTGCTGCTCACCGTGAGTGGTTGCGATGAAGCTGCCACCGAGGTGGAGCAGCTGAAACCCGAAATCGTACAACGCTACGACTACGACCCTGCCCTGTTCACCCAGGGCCTCGAAGTCGATGAGGACGGCACGCTCCTCGTCAGTACCGGCCAATATGGAGCGTCCGGCATGTATCGGCTCACGACAGAAGGCGACGTGTTGGGCGAGGTTGCCTTGCCGGACGTGTTCTTCGGCGAAGGCATGACCCGCGTCGGAGATTCGGTTTGGCAGCTGACGTGGCAGGAGGGCACCGCGTTTCGCCGCGATGCAGCGTCCCTAGCAACTGTCGATACCGCCCACTACGACGGCGAAGGGTGGGGGCTGTGCGCCACCGATGATGCACTTATTTTCTCCGACGGTTCCGCCGAGCTGCGCCGCATGGACCCGGACACGCTCGCCGAGCTTGCGCGGTTCGAAGTCACCGACCAAGGCAAACCCGTCGAGGGTCTCAACGAGTTGGAGTGCGTCGGCGACGACGTCTACGCAAACATCTTCACAACCACCGACATCGTGCGTATCGACGCCACCTCCGGCCACGTCACGGCCAGGATCGATGCGTCGTCTCTTCCCAACAACGCCGACGAAGACATAAACAATGTGCTCAACGGGATCGCGCATATCCCTGGCACCGACGAGTTTTACCTCACCGGCAAGCGTTGGCCTGACCTCTACCGCGTCCGGCTGGTCCCGTCCCAGTAGAATTTCGCTCATGACTGCTTCCCGCCGTGCTTCCTCTCGCCTTGCACTCCAACTCGGTGCGACAGTTCTCGCCGTCGCTATCCTGCTCGCTGGGGTGTACGCGTTCATGACCTGGCAGCGCTCGCAGCCAGGTCTTCCCGTAGAAGACCTTCGGATTCACGTCACTGCATCCGACGGCGAGCACGAGATCGCCCCCTACACGCTCTGCCCCCTCGATGAACAATGTGACGGCGGTGAGCCACCGGCACTCACACGTGGTGGCTCCGACGAACTCAAATTCCGCATCGACCCAGACATCGCTGCGGGCAGCTGGCGCCTCCTCCTCATTTACGACGACCCCTCCGCCAACGAGGAGCGCCTCCACCAGGCTGGCGAGACCACCGAAGAGACCGCTCCTGCCGTCAAAGAAGGCGGGGCAAAACTCCTCGTTGCTGAAGTCTCGACGCTGGCCGTAAAAAATGACGACCACGGGGAAGAAATCCCGGTGGTCGCCACATGGTCGGTCGCGTTTGAATAACGCTTAGGCGTCAAGCTCCTTCGCCACTGCGCGCAGGATGCCCGCAACCTGTCGAGCCTCTTTGCGCTCAGGGTAGCGCCCAGCCGTCAACGCCGGTTGCACGTCGGACTCGATGAGCGTCATCACATCGGCAAGCATGCTTCCGAGTTCTTCTGGCTTCCTACGGTGCACGGGGCGACGCTTCGGCGTCTCCAAGATGGCGACGCGCAGCGCCTGCGGGCCCTTTCGGCCTGCGGCAAAGTCGAACTCGATGCGCTGTCCAGGCACAAGCTCATCCACACCATCCGGGAGCACCGACTTAGAAATAAATACGTCGTCGTCTCCAGGGTTGGATGCGAAGCCGAAGCCCTTGTCGGCGTCGAACCACTTCACCTTTCCAATTGGCATTAGTCTTCGTTCCTTCTCTGTTCTCTATGCAGACTCAGCAGTGGCTATCCATCATAGTCGTATCGCCCGTTCGAGCCCCAACACGAAAGAAAGTGCCACAAATCACATTCGCGCTAATTTTGCTCGTGAACAGGCCAAACGGCCCTACCTGCCTCCCCACATCCGCGACACCGACCCCAAAAAGTGCCCGGAGCGTGACTAAATCGTTATAAAGCGTTAGGCTGTCCCGCAGCAAGAAAACGAGGCACGCTGAGTTCTGTTCGCCTCGCACAATTACACAAGGAACAGAAGCGGAGGACCCAACCTTCGGAAACTCCCTCCCGGAGCTTCCTTGGGGTGAAGTTGCTACTGCAACCGGGCACCTCAGCCCGAACCCGACAGCTTACTTCGCAAGCGACAACAAGAGAGGACATCGTATTTCAATGGGACGCCATTCCAAGCAGACCACTTCCCTGACCAAGAAGGCACTCGCCGGCGCAGCCGCAACCGCGGCGTTCGCTGGACTGATGGCCCCAGAGGCCACGGCAGCGCCTGACTCCGACTGGGACCGTCTCGCACAGTGCGAGTCCGGCGGCAACTGGGCAATCAACACCGGCAACGGCTACCACGGCGGCCTGCAGTTCTCCGCGTCCACCTGGCAGGCATTCGGTGGCGGCCAGTTCGCTCCAACCGCGAACCTGGCATCCCGTGAGCAGCAGATCATCGTTGCAGAGCGCACCCTGGCACAGCAGGGTTGGGGCGCATGGCCTGCATGCTCCGCTCGCCTTGGACTGAACTCCGCTGCGACGAATCGCGACGCACAGGCTGCCGCACCGGCACCTGCTCCTGCAAGCGCCGCCGTTGCATCCCCGGACGCAGCCCAGCGCCAGGCAGAGAACCCAGTTGACGCCCTGTACCGTCAGCTCGGCAGCTCCCTGAGCAACTATGGTTTCGCGATTCCGGCGCACATCCAGCAGTCCTACGCTGCGAACCGCGCGAACTACGATGCGTTCTACAGCCAGAACGCTGCACTGATCGACGCTGTTCGCTCGGGCGATCTCGCCGCTATCGGCGCAGCACTGCTGAACCGCTAAGCACTCAATAGAACGTGCCCGCCACAGAAAGCTTGTGGCGGGCACGTTTGTTTTGCTTTATGAAAGGGGCATAGGGACTGGCCAGCCCACTCTTTCAGGGCTGGCCGAAAGGTTGAACGCTTAGCGGTTGATTCGCGTCGTTGGGTGGACGTACCCGATTTCTTCCGCTGGGAGTGGGAGCACGAGCTCGTCCCCAAACGGGCTAGATGCACCGGTAAGCTGCGAGGACAGCTCGGTGACAGGCGAACCATTACCAGGGGTGTTGGTGGGCCACGCCGGGTTCGCGCGACCGATCTTCTCTACGTCTTTAGCCATGCGTACTATTCTTTCACGCCTTGGCAAAAATCGCACGTACACTAGCCAACGCT
>NZ_JBSZCG010000135.1:0-9002 GCF_054166365.1 Corynebacterium sp. UMB8791
GTGACTGAGACACACGAGACCAAACAGGCAAGAGGCAAGCTGCTGGAAATCGCGTCGGCTGCGGCGCGATTTGGGCTGGCGGCTGTGTGGATTGTCGCCGGGTGGACGAAGATCGGCGCCCACATGGAAGTGGCGCAAAATATCATTGCGTACGAGATTTTCACCCATGAGTGGTCGAATATTTTGGCGCAGTGGATCGGACCGTTGGAGCTCGCCGGTGGGCTGCTCCTGCTGGCTGGCATCAAGCTGCGCGAATGCGGCTGGGTCTCGATCGGGGTCCTGGTGCTATTCATCATCGGGATGTACTCGGCGTGGTCGCGAGGGCTGGTCATCGACTGTGGGTGCTTTGGCCCGCAGCCGTCAGATGAAGGCACGAACCTCATTGAGACAATCCTGCGCGACGTCGTCTTAATCGCGGTGACCTTGTTCATGATTTACGTTCCGTACAAGAAGTTTGCGATTTATCCATAGCCTCATCCAGCGATTAAGCTGTTGGGCAATTTCCAACGTCAAGGAGTAAATACGTGACTACCCGTAAGGTGAAGAACCCGAACGAGAAGAACGGTGCAGGGTTCATCTGGGCAATCGTTGCAGTGATCGCGATCGCGGCGCTCGTGATCAGCCTGATTTTCGTCAACGGCAAGAAGGGCCGCGAGGCCGCCATGGCCGAGAACATGATTGACACCAGCGGCATCACTGTCAGCTGGAACGAGGACGACCACTTCATTCGTCTCGCAGCCGAAGGTGTCGACGACGCCCCGATGGCCGAGCTGTACGAGGACTTTTCGTGCCCACACTGTGCAGATCTGGCGGTAGCGACGGATGAGCAGATGTTCGAGAAGCTGCGCGAGGGCAAGATTGAGGTCGAGCTGCGCCCGATGGTGACGCTCGATGGCCTGACCAACGGTCACTCCACGATGGGGCTGGCTGCGGAGCTGGCACTCGTCGCAAATAACGAGCCAGCTGCGATGATGAACCTCCGCGACCACCTGATGGTCAACCAGAAGGACGTGTACTCGAAGGTGACCGACGATGACCTTGCTGACCTGGCCCGCGACTACGGCGCGAGCGACAAGGCGGTACAGGACATCCGCGATAAGACCTATTACGATGCGGCGCGCGCAATGTCGAACGGCAACATGAAGCTGCAGGAAGAGCGCGCCGGTGAGGCGTGGACTCCGCGCGTCATGGTTGACGGCAAGGACGTTGAAGGCGAGATCGACAACTGGGTCGATACCGTCGCAAACAGCTAACTGTATGTCCGCGTGGGGCCTGGCTGCATGATTTGTGGCCAGGCTCTCTCCACGTGTAAGGTGATGGAGGCTCTGCAAGAGCAGAGGGGCTATGGCGCAGTTGGTAGCGCACCACACTGGCAGTGTGGGGGTCACGGGTTCGAATCCCGTTAGCTCCACAGAGAGTGCTCTCCACCGGTTAAGAACTGGTGGGGAGCTTTTTGTTGTTATGAAAGGTGAACAGCCCCCGCTTAAGGGTGTGATGCAGGTTACTAACCGTACTTAAAGTGACTGAAGAGTCTCTAGGTCGTGCTAACTTAAGGAATGGTCATATTTTTCATCTTGATGCTGTTTTGGTCTAGGAGGGCCAATGAAATCACCAACATATAAGAGCATCTTGGGGTTCTTGCTGACATTCCTGTTGGTGTTTACGGGAGGTACTGCGCCGGAAGCGCGAGCCTTCCAAAACACTGATGTAATGTACCTGACCTTCACCCCGGATCCTGCGGTTGAAAAGCCGCTTACCACCTACCGTGTGGATTACTGGGCGCAGGGCGACAACAAGCAGCGGCAGATGTTCTCAAGTGTCTTGCCTAATGGCGACCTGTATGCGACTGTCGCAACGAAAGAGCACCCCTTAAATTTCCAGGTGTATCGTACAGATACGCTTTCGCTCCAGCAGGGCGAGCAGGAAAACCGCATATGGGAGTCCGCAGTCTTTGAAGGCGTACAGACCGGTAACTCGGTGTATGCAAAGGCAGACGCATGCTCCTTCAGTTATAAGCCCGATGGGCCGTTCCGTACTGGAGCGCAGTGCGCATTGCAGGTGAGCTTCACCCCTGATCCTGCTGTCTCAGAAAGCGAGTACAACCTTTGGGTTTGGTACGGAGAGAATGACGGAACGTCAGTTCCCTTTACTGGAAAGAATGGGGCTGGGCAGCTTACTGCAGAAATCCCGTCCGTTGCTGGGCACGACAAGGTCAACTTGATTGTGCGTCGCTCGACTGCCGAGCGGGAGTGGGCGTGGCAATCGAAGGACCTGCGCGATGTCCCCACCACGGGGCATATAACTATTGATGCCGACAGCAGCTACGAGTTCACTCCTGCAGAGGAACCGAATGGGTTGTCAACGAAGGTTTCGCTCACCGTGCACTATGTGCGGCACGATAATAACTACGAAAACTGGAATGTGTGGACCTGGTTGCCGGATGAGGACGGGCATAGGGTAGATTTCACGGATGATCACACTGCTACCATCACGCACGAAAACCCCAAGGGGATCGAGAAAGTTGGTCTTGTAGTGCGGCGCTCGGATCCTGGTAATGAGTGGGCGTCGAAAAATAGTCCTGATGACCTTTATGTTTCGGACTTCCCGGATGGAAAAGCCGAGATCTGGCTAGTTGAGGGTGATTCCACGATTTATTACTCCAAGGACGACGTGCCACCGGCGCCTGAGGACAAGTGCTCTGCGTTGCACTCGAAAGAGTTTAACGAGAAGTATTTTTACGACGGCGAGCTCGGTGCGATCTACAGCCCGGATAAGACCACGTTTAGGGTTTGGGCACCAACGGCAAAGTCGGTAGAATTCGTAAACTACTCCGACGATGCTGCTGCGACTCCGATGAAGCGGGGTGAGCGCGGAACCTGGGAACTCACCCTCGATGGTGACAAGCAGGGCTTGGAGTACCGCTACCGGCTCACGTTTGAAAACGGAACAGTCAACGAAGCAATTGACCCGTACGCGCGGGCAGTGACTGCAAATGGAACACGCACCGTAGTTATCGATGCGGAGAAGACAGCCCCAAACAACTGGGACGGCAAGCGGATGGCACCGTTTTCTTCGATGCGCGACGCCATCATTTACGAGGCGCATGTGCGTGACCTGACCATCGGGCCTGACAACGGCATCACAAACAAGGGGAAGTTCCTGGGCCTGGCCGAAGCCGGGACCAAGACGCAGGCGGGTAACCTGTCCGGCTTGGATTACCTGAAGTCCCTCGGCGTCACCCATGTGCAGTTGCTGCCGATTTACGACTTTGGGTCCGTGGACGAGACCGGTGACTTGTCGTTTAATGCGCAGTACAACTGGGGCTACGACCCACAGAATTACAACGTTCCTGAGGGCTCCTATTCGACGGACCCCCAGGACCCAAACGCGCGGATTGTGGAGCTGAAGTCCATGATCTCAACGCTGCACGACAACGATATTCGGGTCATTATGGACGTGGTGTACAACCACGTATACACCCCGGAAAACTCGCCACTGCAGCAGACGGTTCCCAACTACTTCTTCCGGATGGATTCGAACTGTAACTTCTTTGACGGGACCGGCGTCGGCAATGAAACTGCTTCAGAGCAACTGATGATGCGCAAGTACATCGTCGACTCTGTGACGTACTGGGCAAAGAACTATGGAATCGATGGGTTCCGTTTCGACCTTATGGGGATCCATGACGTTGAGACGATGAACGCCGTACGCGAAGCACTCAACGAGATTGATCCGTCGATCGTTATCCTCGGTGAAGGCTGGGAGATGGGGAACCATCCAGCCGGCGTACTTGGTGCGAACCAGAAGAACGCCGACAAACTGCCTGGCATTGCTTTCTTCAACGATCAGTACCGCGACACCGTCAAGGGCGACAACTTCGAGCTGACGCACACCGGCTTCATCAACGGAGCGAACCAGGAACACCGCTCGTGGGACTTGCTGAACAACATTAAGGGTGCCCAGCACGTGCGGGACTACCTCGGCCCGGAGCAGTCCGTGGTGTACAACGAGGCCCACGACAACTACACGATGTTTGACAAGCTCAAGGGCAGCATGCCGCACGCCTCTGATGGAGAGATCGCAAAGCGGCACACGCTGGGTACCGCCACGCAGTACTTGGCGAACGGTGCAGTGTTCATTCACGCGGGGCAAGAGTTCCTGCGCACGAAGTCGGGCGATCATAACTCGTATAAGTCGCCCGACGCAGTCAACGTATTCGACTACGACAGGGCGGCACAGTTCGCAAAGGAAGTTCAGTTCTTCCGCGACCTGAACGCGTTCCGTAAGCAGTACGATTTCATGCGCCTACCAAGCTATGAAGCGATCAACAGCAAGTACACTCACGAAATCACTGCGGAAGCAGACAGCATCAACACGAACCACGTGGGCTACACCGTGAAGGATGCATTTGCAGGTGATAGCGACGCCTTCGTGTACGTGAACGCTGCATCCGAACCATGGCAGGCCCCACTGCCTGCTGGCGAGTACGAAGTCATGATTCAGGGGATGGATGTTTACGGCGAGCCACGCGCTCTTTCCTCAACCGGAGAGGTTGCTGTTCCACCGTTGAGTATCATGCTGCTGCGAGAGACCCCTGAGCCTGAGACATCGCCGAACCCGACTACGAGCGAGGAGCCGAGTACGACTGCCAAGCCGGAGCCGAGCGTGAAGCCAAGCACGAGCGCGACCGCGAAGCCGAACCCGACTACGAGCGAGGAGCCGAGTTCGTCTGCCAAGCCGGAGCCGACGACGACGGTGAAGAGTTCTACAAAGGCAGTGCCGTCACCGAGCACGTCTGTCAAGCCAACCACCGCCGGCCTATAACTTCATTTTCTTGTGTGTGGTGGGTTCCATTATTCCCGTTGTGGGGGTGGTGGTACCCACCACACTCTTTTTTGTTGTGCACCCCACACAACAAACAACAGGGATGGTGGTGTGTGGGTGGTGACCGATTCTGGCCAACAGAGACACCACACAAAAGGTATTTGCAGCGCTTTGTATCGTCTAAAATGCCGCGTTACCGCGCATAACGCCTAGCCCTGCGAATGCAACGCCGACGGCGAGCGTCCACAGCAGATACTTTGCGCATGGTGCGTACCTGCGCTCTTTGAGCAGCATTCCTGCTTCTTTGGCGAGCGTTGACCATGTAGAGAGCGCACCAGCAAATCCCGTTCCAATGAACACTGCCCATATCGGCGCCATCGCGACTGTAAAGCCGAGGACCATGGATGCGGCAGCGTTGGCCGTGAAGGTGCCCTTGCGCGGTGGGAGGGCGGAACTAATCCACCACCGTGTGGCGCCGCCTAACGCGCCGCCAAAGAACACTGCAGGGATGGCAATTGGGTCAATAAACACTATCGATCACCTGTCTCCTTGCACTCACGCATGGCGTTGCCAGCCCACCAGCCAGCGATGCAGAGAACAACGCTGGAGAGTACGTAGATGAACGCAGTGGTTGCCGTCGTTTGCGCTGCGGCGACGGTGAGGGCGGAGAACGTCGTGAAGCCTCCGAGGAAACCTGTGCCGAGTAGTGGGCCTGGTCGGAAGTAACCCATTGCGTAGCTGCCTAAGACGTTGATGCCAAGCGTGACCAGAAATGCGTAATGCGGTGCTGCTGGCAGCACCGCAAGGAGTCCCGCTGTAAGCACGTAGCGTGTAAGTGCTCCCGTGCCAGCTCCGACGCCTACCGCGAGGGGCTCATTCGACTCAATGTTTTGTAATTGCACACTAGAAGTCTACTAGTGCGCTTACTCCCAATTCATGCCTTGCTGCTTTACAAATACTGCAACCTCCTCGGGGCTACGGCGAAGCTTCGGATCGAATTTGAGGTAATCGCGAGTCTCACGGGCGACGAGCCCGGAAAGCAGCAGTAGGCCGATGAGATTCGGGATTGCCATGAGGCCGTTCGCCAGGTCGGAGAACGTCCATACGAGTTCGAGGTGCGTGGTGGCGCCGAGGAACGCTACGGCGGTAAAGAACATCTTGTATGGCAATGAAGCCCACTGGCCGAAGAGGGCGGTTGCGGCGCGTTCGCCGTAGTAGGACCAGCCCAGGATCGTAGAGAATGCGAAGAAGATGAGGGAAACGGAGACGATGTCGCCGCCCCAGGTGCCTGGCAGGACCGTCGAGAAGCCGCGTGCGGTCATGACTGCTGCCTCGTCGCGTCCCATGTCCCAGGTCCCGGAGGTTACGATGACAAGGCCAGTGATGGTAACAACGATCAGGGTGTCAATGAACGTCTGGGTCATGGATACCAGCGCCTGGCGGGTGGGGTGCTGGGTCTTCGCTGCCGCAGCGGCGATTGCTGCGGAGCCCATGCCGGACTCGTTGGAGAAGATGCCGCGGGCAACACCGAACTGGATTGCCATCATGATGGTGGAGCCGACGAAGCCACCGGTCGCGGCTGAACCGGTGAACGCGTCGTGGAAGATGAGAGAGATAGCTGCAGGGATCTGGTCTGCCATCAAAGCGAGCGCGACGATGCCGCCACCGACGTAGAGAACAATCATCAGGGGGACGAATGCTGCGGTGATCTTGCCGATGCCTTCAATACCACCCAAGATGGCTGCGCCGACGCCAATGAAGATCAGGATGCCGGAGACAGTAGGTTCGATGCCGAACGCTTCCTGCATGCCTGCAGCGATGGAGTTGCCCTGAGTGAGGTTACCGATGCCGAAAGACGCGAAAATAGTAAAGAGCATGAACGCGACCGCGAGCACGGACCCCAGCGGGCCTGGGATTCCGCGGCGGAGGTACTCGTGTGGTCCGCCTTGTTGGCGTCCGTTGTCGTCGGTGGTGCGGAAGCGGACGCCGAGGTAGGCCTCGGAGTATTTCGACGCCATGCCGACGATGCCTGTGACCCAGATCCAGAGCAGGGAGCCCGGTCCACCGATCGAGATCGCGGTGGCTACGCCGACGATGTTGCCGGTGCCGACTGTTGCGGCGAGGGCCGTCGTTAAGGCCTGGTAGTTGCTGATGTCGCCGGAGCCTTCTTCATTCTTATCGACGAACGCGTGGCGGGTCGCGCGACCGAGCGTGCGGAACTGGATGCCACCCATTCGGACGGTCAGGAAGAGGCCCGTGCCGAGCAGCAGCGGGATGAGCAGGAATGGGCCCCAGACGAACGAGGCGATCGTACCGAGGGTTTCGTTGAGTTGCGCAGCCATCGTGATCCTTTCGCAATAGGGTGTGGGCCAGGTTACCTTTATCCCGATAACGTGATTGAGATAATAGACACATAACCTTCCGTGTGTACACGGTTTGTACGACTTTTCTGGCGGAAGTTTCCAAAAAAGGGAAAGATGGGTGTGAACGTATTCGAAAGGATGTTGTCGTATGGCTCATGAACGTGCTGGCCAGATTGCCCGCCCGGAAGATTTGATCGATATCGCGTCGTTGGTGACTGCTTACTACACCCGTGATGTAGACCCGCACAATCCTGACCAGCAGGTGGTGTTTGGTACCTCTGGTCACCGTGGTTCTTCGCTGGATAACGCGTTTAATGAGGTGCATATTCTGGCGACCACGCAGGCGATCGTCGACTACCGCCGTGAGCAAAACATTGGCGGTCCGGTCTTCATCGGGCGCGATACACACGCGTTGTCTGAGCCGGCGATGGTCTCCGCGCTTGAGGTGCTGTTTGGCAATGGGGTTGAGGTGCTTGTTGACGCCGCTGGGCGTTACACACCGACTCCGGCGGTGTCGCACGCAATCTTGTCGCACAACGCGAAGCTTTCTGGCGGGGTCACGGGTACTGATCCGAAGCGCGCGGACGGCATTGTGATTACGCCGTCGCACAATCCCCCGCGTGATGGTGGTTTCAAGTACAACCCGCCGTCGGGTGGTCCGGCTGACACGGACGCGACTGACTGGATTGCGAAGCGGGCGAACGAGTACATCGCAAACGGTTTGGAGGGCGTGAAGCGCTCCGCAGCGTCGGGCGTACTCGATGAGCGTGCGCAGCTCTACGACTACCTGAATAACTACATCAATGACTTGCCGAACGTCGTCGACATTGCGGCGATTCGTGAATCCGGTCTGAGCATCGGCGCAGATCCGATGGGCGGAGCGAGCGTCGATTATTGGGGTGCAATCGCTGAGAAGCACGGCCTGAATATGACCGTGGTGAACCCGGAGGTCGACCCGACCTGGCGTTTCATGACGCTCGACACTGATGGCAAGATTCGCATGGATTGCTCCTCGCCGGACTCGATGGCGTCGCTGGTGCACAATCGTGACAAGTATGACATCGCTACCGGCAACGACGCTGACTCGGACCGCCACGGGATCGTCACGCCGGACGCCGGCCTGATGAACCCGAACCACTACCTCGCCGTCGCGATTGAGTACCTGTTCTCACATCGCGAAGGCTGGGTGGACAACACCGCAGTTGGCAAGACGCTGGTGTCCTCGTCGATGATTGACCGCGTTGTGGCATCGCTTGGGCGCACGCTCGTTGAGGTCCCGGTTGGCTTTAAGTGGTTCGTGCCAGGGCTTATCGACGGCACCGTTGGCTTCGGCGGCGAAGAATCCGCGGGTGCGTCCTTCCTGCGGAAGGATGGCACGGTGTGGTCGACTGATAAGGACGGCCTGATTCTGGATCTGCTCGCGGCGGAGATTACAGCTGTGACGGGGAAGACGCCGTCGCAACGCTACGCTGAGCTCGCTGAGAAGTTCGGCTCCCCGGCATACGCTCGTATCGATGCCCCGGCGAACCGCGAGCAGAAGGCGACGCTGAAGGCGCTCTCCCCGGAGCAAGTCACCGCGACCGAGCTGGCTGGTGAACCAATCACCGCGAAGCTGACCGAGGCACCAGGCAACGGTGCACCGATTGGCGGCCTGAAGGTCACCACGGAAAACGCCTGGTTCGCGGCGCGACCATCGGGTACGGAGGACAAGTACAAGATTTACGCCGAGAGCTTCAAGGGCAAGGAGCACTTGGCGCAGGTGCAGCAGGCTGCGAAAGAGCTTGTTGCGCAGGTGCTCGGATAGAATGGCCAATC
>NZ_JBSZCG010000136.1:0-142745 GCF_054166365.1 Corynebacterium sp. UMB8791
ATGACCCCTGCAAAGATCATGGTTGTCTACGGTACACGCCCGGAGGCCATCAAGCTTGCACCGGTCATCAAGGAACTGCGCGCCCGTGATGAGTTTGAAACGCTGGTCGTCTCCACTGGGCAGCACCGCGAAATGCTCGCCCAAGTGACTGAGCTATTCGGCTTTCAGCCAGACATTGATCTCGGTCTCATGCACAGAAAGCAACCACTGAACCGAATTATGTCGCGAGCACTCAAGCGTCTCGATAAGGTTTTGAAAGAGTTCAAACCTGATGCACTTATCGTTCAGGGAGACACCTCAACCGCAGCATCTGCCGCCATCGCTGGTTTTACCCGCGAAGCCAAGATTGTTCATATCGAAGCAGGTCTCCGCTCATTCGACTTGAGCTCTCCGTTCCCGGAGGAGGCGAATCGCAAAATCATTTCCGCGATCGCATCGCTGCATCTCACCCCGACCAACCGCGCAAAAAACAATCTCATCGCCGAGGGTATTTCGGAAGATGCAATTGTTGTCACCGGGAACACCGTTATTGACGCTTTACTTGAGACTGCAGCGAAAGAAAGCCACTTTTCTAATGCTTCCGTTGAAAACGCACTTCAGAGCTTCGACCGCCGAGTCATCTTTACTTCCCACAGGCGAGAGAATCTTGACTCCCTCGCAAAAATCGGAGTTGCCCTCGGGACCCTCGCAGAGCGGTACAGCGACACAGCGTTCTTTGTACCCATGCATTTGAATCCTCGTATTCGGGAACGCCTCCTACCGGGTGTTGAGCACTTCCCAAATGTGGTGGCCACCGGCCCACTCCCCTACGACGAATTCATCCACCTAATGAAACAGTCTGACCTCATCATCACCGATTCTGGCGGAGTGCAGGAAGAGGCACCCGCGCTGGGACTACCAGCACTGCTAATCCGGGACACAACAGAGCGCCCAGAGGCCATTGAAGCCGGCGTTGTGAAGATGATTGGCCCGGACCCGAATACCATCATCTCGGAAGCCGCGGAACTTCTCGACAACCCGGATGCCCACGCTGCGATGAGAAACGCAGTGAATCCCTACGGTGACGGCCACGCTGCTGAGCGCACCGTGAAGGCTCTCGGTGGCCTTTTCAATCTTGGAATCGATACTCAGGCACCAGCGCTTCATCCAAGGTTCTAGCCCGTTGTAGGGTCGGCAGTCGAACGCGCTAGACTGTCAACGGCATTACCCCACAATTCCGCTGAGGAGCACCATGACCGCTAATCGACGCCACCAATTCGACATTGCCGTGATTGGCCTCGGCTATATCGGGCTCCCGACTGCAGCGTTCTTCGCGTCCACGGGACTGCAAGTCTTCGGGTACGACATCAACGCGGACCGAGTAGCGACAATCGCTAGAGGCGAGGTTCCCTTTGTGGAACCCGGTTTCGACGAATTGCTCAAGAACGTAGTCGAGGCTCGATCTTTGTCCGTGGGAACGGAACTTGAGCCTGCGGATGTCTACATTATTTCGGTCCCTACTCCGCTCTCCTCAGACAAATCTGTCGACCCTTCCTACGTTTTCGAGGCAGCAAAGTCGATTGCTCCCCGGCTCCACGGTGAAGAGCTCATCATCCTTGAGTCGACGAGCCCTCCCGGGCTAACCGAAAAGGTGGCAGATCTTGTAGTTTCTGAGCGTGCAGATCTTACGTTGACGCCAGATCAGGCGAACAGCATCTATGTTGCGCATGCGCCAGAACGGGTACTCCCGGGCAAAATCATGGAAGAAATGACGACCAACGCTCGAATTGTGGGCGGTATCAACGAAACATCTTCAGAGCAGGCAAAAAAACTCTACGAGCGGTTCTGCCAAAACGACGTACTTACCACCGATGCGCGCACTGCAGAGATGGCGAAACTCACGGAGAACGCTTTCCGCGATGTCAACATTGCATTCGCAAATGAGCTTTCGTTGATCTGCGATGAACTGGATATCGATGTCTGGGAGCTTGTCTCTCTAGCGAATCGACATCCCCGTGTTAATATCCTGCAACCAGGCCCGGGGGTAGGCGGCCACTGCATCGCAGTTGACCCATGGTTTATCGTGCATTCTACACCACATCAAGCCAAGCTGATCAAAACAAGTAGGCTAGTCAACGATTCCAAACCTGAATTTGTGCTTTCCAAAATTGACGACGCACTAGCTGAATTCGAATATGGATCCAAGCACCCTCGTATTGGTATACTTGGAATTACGTTCAAGCCAGATATTGATGATGTCCGTGAGTCTCCAGCACTTCGCATCACTGAACGAATTGCTCTCGAGCACCCACAAATACGAGTTGACGTTGTAGAGCCGAACCTGAGCCGTTTACCTAAACCGTTGAGTGATTTGGATAATATTCGCCTAAGCGACCTCGAGCCCACCGTGGAACAGTCAGACATTATCGTAGTGCTGGTCGACCACTATCAATTCCGCCTTAGCGCGAAAGATATTACTCAGCATCCCTGTCTAATCGACAGTCGCGGATTAACTGCTGATCGCCGATAGGCGGATAATGAAAATTGGCCTATCCGAAATAAGCCGGTTCCTGGCACGCCTGCTGGTTGCACACGCATGCAGATTAAACTATATTCACATCACAATCGGGTAAGGGATCATATATTGGACCGCATCTTTTACCAGCACAACAAATCTTCAAATGCTAGAAGTTTCCCCAGTTTTGCGCACCACCACCTATTGGCCCATGTCGAGTTTCCGATGAACTCCTTTACGTTTTGGCAAAGTAAGTAGACGCCTCGTTTCGGACTAGCTAGGTATCAACTCCCTGCTCGGGAACTGGTTTCCGGAGCATAAACACATGCAGGCCGAGGCACACCATATTCCCAGGATCAGGAACGCACGTAAGTAGCCACCGATAGAGCGAATAAGCTGTCGATCAACACGGTCAATTGGATCATCCGCCTGATCTCTTCACTCCCTATTTCTTTAGCCGACAGCTGCTAATCGCCGAAACCAACTTGCTCAAGATTAGGAACTGTCTATAGGTACCTCCGCACCCGAGAAATCAGATACGCTAAATCATCGGCAATTTGCTCGAAAGCCTCTGGCCCCTCTCCCCAGATCCAAGGAACTTGCGCTAACTGATATCGGTTTCCCCCCATAGACATATGACCGCGTTCGGTAAAACCGTGATCGACATTGCTAATGACCCAGCATTCGACACGTGGACATTTTCACAATAGGTGCTCTACGCACTAGATAAGGAAGTCGCGGCCAGGCGTGAACGACGCATCAACAAACTTTTGAAAGCATCCCGATCGCCAAACCTTGATGCTTGCCTTGAAAACGTGGTGTGCACACCTGCCCGCAACATCAACCCGGAGCAAATCAGCCGACTCGCTCATGGTCAATGGTGCCATTTGGGACAAAACATTGTCATCCTGGGTTCTACCGCACGGACATGCTTGCAGCACAACTTGCAGTCTTACAGCCCGATGACAGCCAACAACGCAATATCGCCAAAGCGATCAGCCAGGCGAAGTTTCGCTACCCCAACGCCAGTCTGGATGAAATTACCAGGGCGGAAGAGCGAGGCATCAACCTGCGGCAGTTGAAGAGAATCGCGGCAACGAACTGGCGGGAAAACCCGACCAACATTCATATCCTCGCCCCGACTGGGACCGGCAAAACATATATTGCCTGTGCTCTTGGTGTTGCGGCTTGCCAGGCTGGGTACTCGGTGGCCTACTACCGACTAGATCAGCTTGTCGACATGTTGGCGGTCTTCTCGCCGACTGACGAAACCTATCTGACTATGATGCGCAAACTGATCAACATCGATGTCTTGATCATCGATGATTTTATGACCATGAGCATCAATCAGCGTGGGCAAGAAGACCTTGCCAAGATCATATTCGACCGTGAGGGCCGACTGCCAACAATTATTTCGTCGCAGTCAGCGGCTGCCTACTGGGTTGCCGAGCTTCCGGACAGAGTTGGGGCGGATTCGTTGGTCAGCCGACTCAACAACGGTTACCGAATCCGGATCGGAGACTTTGATATGCGCAAGGCTACCGCCCCGGTAGACCCCGACGCGTAAGCGCACAACACTTAGTCTGGGTTGGGCATCGCATGCTTGATGCTTGACCCGGACCAGTACCAACTACCCGGAATAGGCCAGTACCGCGTTCCTGGAATGCGTTCCTGGAACACCGGTACCAACAAACCGCATCCGACACTCGCCGCGCGCGAACATACCGGCTCGACGATTGTGACCTCCCAGTTCACCCCGAAAGACTGGTATGCGTCGATTCCTGACGCGGTCATTGCAGAGTCGATTCTCAACCGGCTTGTCGTTGGTGCTGAGATCATCACACTGGAAGGGGACCGAATATGCGCTTAGAAGCCAACGAGTAACCCTCCAACGTCTCCGTGACACCTGGGTGATCCCTGCGCTACCGGGTATTCACTCAGGTGCTACCGGATACTCACCGGATACTCACGACGCCGCTACCATTTCAGCATTCTAAAAACGTGAACTAGGAGGTGACAATCGTTGAACTCCGGTGTTCACGCTCACCAAGAATATTGAGCCTGGTGTGCTGTGGCAGCACCAATCGGCGTTGTTAAGAAGTCATCAAAAACGAGTACATCTGCCAGGTGTAAGTCTTGAAGAAACTCCAACCGCGCGGTGCCATCATGGCGTAGCACCACCAGCTGGTTGGCGAGGGTGTCTGTGCGGAAGAAACGGGCAGAGTAGTCGTTTCTACACGCAGCGGTAAGCAGTGCTTAGGCCAGGTAGATTCTTCTGACGAATGATGTGTCGAGAATGACGATGCTTTGTGCTTTTGCCACCATCGGCAGCGAGCGAGTCTCACGATTTGCTCTTTGGTAAGGTTGCGGGCGAGTGAAGCTCCTTGAGCACATGCGCATTAGACACAGCATGCATCAGGTTAGACTCTGGGCAAAAACCTCGTCTTGACAATTAAAGATCAAGCAATACCTTATCAATGAGAGCTGACTTAAACGCGTCTTGCCCAAAACGCTCAGCAACCTCCCTGGCCCTGACAGACAGATTCTTCCTCAATTCGGGCGAGCCAAGAATGGAGATGATTGCCTTTGCCAGACCTTCGACGTCATGCTTAGGAACTAGGATTCCATCTATCCCATCACGAATTACATCACGAGGGCCGTAGTTTACGTCATATGCTACAACAGGGACTCCCATCACCATAGACTCAGTCAAAACGAGCGGCTGGCCTTCATACTGGCTGGATAGAACTGTCAAACAAGAATTTCGGTAAATGGACTCAGTGTCAGATGAGAATCCTCGTAATTCGACAGCATGTCCAATACCTAATTCATCGATCAGTTTTTGGAGTGAATCTTCCTCTGGCCCGTAACCATACAAATCGTAAGTGGCCCCAGGAAACTCTTTCAGCACCAAAGAGAATGCACGAATTGCATCACCAAGGTTTTTCGCATTGTGATATCGCGCGACGGATGAAATCTTGTAGCTAAAGAAGTCTTCCGGTTGCTGCTTCTCCTTGGAAACTGGTTTTTGGGGATGCGAGATAGTCACTACGTCTTCTTCATCCAAGCCCAACGTACTCCGCAAATCCTGAGTCTGACTCGGAGTCAAGCAAATTATCTTAGAGAACAAATGTAGATTGTCTTTGAGTGGCTTCAGCGAGGGGTGGAAACTCGATCGATCTTCGCTGGGATAGACTAGGTGGGTACTGTGCAAGCAAAAAATACGACGCTCAGCTGGAACTTTCGACAACGGCTCCACAAGCTCTCGCTTGTCGACAAAGAGAATTACTCCAGGAACTTGTCGAAGTCTAACCTTGAGCCATTCCCCTACAAGCTCTTCAATGCTGCTGACTTCAACGCCCTCCACACCATCGAAGAGAAAGAAAGACGATGGCTTCCCTGTCGATTCATTAACCTTCACCGAATAGCATGGTTTTCCATGTGCACCGGTATAGACACTGTATGAGATCTTGTTGTTGACCTCAGACATGTAATGTGTTACAGCAAGCTGCCCGGAAGCTGAATAAACATCCTTCCTGGTACGATTCCATGGAGTTTTAAAGTGATCTACAAAATCAAGCCGACCAGCGGAATCACGTTTCTCATACCTAGCGTAAACCCCTTCACAAAAAACTCGGCGACCTTCGGGATTTGATGAATCCGCAATGGCAACCTCATTGGGGCGTATATCGGGAGTATGCGTAGGCGAAAAGCCTTCACCCTCCATTAAATTTAAAAAATGAATCCTATGCGAGCTGTTCAGCCGATCCCGCCAGTAGTTAACACAACCTTCAAAATCGCGGTGAAACCCATAAGTTACAACTATCACTTTTGCACACACTTCTGCGAGAGCTTCTGCTCTCTTCAAAACGGAAAACGTCATTCCTCCGTTTACGGTATTGATGTTATGCAAAACCATCACCGGCGTTTTATCCATTATCACTTCTGAATTCAACTTAGGCTCCCTCTGCAATTTCAGTACGTGTTAATGAGATTAATGGTTCGAATTGCCACTTCAAAGCAAAACTCACTCTAAAAATTATATCTACAGTTTATGTAACAAGATTTCACGTTCTTTCGGATAACGATTTCCCGGGCGAAACAATGTGTCAACATCGCGGTGGCCCTTCAGTTAAACTCTCGACACTTGATGATGCTATTCCACTTAGTCAGCCAATTACACGCCTGTTCTCTTATATACGTGGTTGAAGTCACTCACAAACGCATTACTTACGATCCCGATTTGGTGGTGGCAGCTGTGGCTACTTGACCGCACCTTATCAGTTTCCTTTCTTACGATGCGCCCTTTCACCGCCTCACTGATCTCAATCTGTACCGAACTACCTGGGCAAGAAAGGCAGCCACTCACGAGCCAAAGGCTAATTCATCTGCTGAGTTCTAACCTGGCTGACTACGATTGGAGACAACGTTTTCTCGGGCTAACTGCCCCTCGACCTGCGAACATCAATTATTAACCGAAGTGTTTTTATTAATATCGTGCCAATTATCTTTGACAACTCTACTTTGGTAAGTCAAGCCGATCCATTAATGACGCATGGCTGAGAAACAAGTTTCAAACAATCTTGCCTAATCTGTAATCGCTCTTAAATTTTCTCCCAATGCCATGTCACAGTACGCTTTTGCGTCAAAGACACCAGATGCAGCGGTTCGATCACCCAAAAACTCCCGCATCGCATTGGCGACAGAACTCTGATCAGTTTCGGTTAGCTTTCCGTACCCTAAACCAACGACCTCAATGCACCCCGGCAGGGTGGTCGTGATGACTGGCATGCCAAGTGCCATGGCTTCCAGAAGGGTAACTGGCTGCCCTTCATGCTTTGACGGCAGTATGAAACAATCTGCATGACGGATTGCTGGATAGGGGTTACTAAGCTGCCCCGTCAATAAGACTTGATTTTCCAGGCCAAGTCGATTGATCTCTTGCTTGAGCTGTTCTTCCAGAATTCCTGAGCCTACAATCACTAAACCTACTCGGTTGCCCTCACCTACCAGCTCAGCAAACGCTTTAATCAGTGTTTCTTGATTCTTTTCTGTAGAGAGCCGTCCGACGGAAATGAACGTCGTTTCAAACCGGTCCATGAACTCAATAACCGGTGTCACGTCCTCAACTCGATCCGCCAGTTCAATAATCGAATCAACATTAATTAAATTACGAGCAAACGTCTGCACTACAGGTGTTTCTTCAATGTACGATGAGAGCGAGCGTTCATTGTGCTCAGCAAGTGCAGCACTTACAGCGATCAACCGAGTGAACATTGGGTACAATGCAAAGGTTCTGTTTAACGAAGGGTCCTTCCGGATCATTTCTTCATACATTTGGTTGTGTTGATAACAAACCGTAGGAACACCAAGCTCTCCCCAAGATGCCAGGAGCGAAAGCCAGAAATCTGCGTAGCCGTCATACTCTACGACATAGTCCGGCAGAAAATCGCTGAAGAGTCTGCGGCGCTCGAGATGAAAAGCGCTGAAATACGCTTCCTTAAACGACTGATTTGGAAACGCTTCGATCTTCTTGAAAGTTGCAACGTCTCGCATCATTGCTATAGACCTCGGCAACAGCACGGTCCGACAAATGATACGCACATTATCGGGAAGCTTCTTGAACTGCTCCAATCTTTCAGGATTCGCCCGCAACGTCCGTGGCTCAACAATAAAGTTGATGACAAACTCATCTGAAGGAATTTTTTCAAGTAAGGCAATACCGGCACTAGCAATGCCGTTCGGAATGAGGCTGGCATGCCAGACAATACTCTTAGTCTTCTTTCTCGCCTGGACCTCTTTATAATCAATGACTTTATCGTCCCCTAAATCCACTCCAGCAAAGAAGCTGGAGTTGACCCTTGCAGACGCATGGCCGTCTTCAAAAGGACAAAACCGGCTCAAGTGGTCTGGATTTGGAGCAAACTTTCCGTCAAGGGCCTTTAGAACCGCTGCGGGAAGATCTTCTCTCTCGTATACTTTCGCACCGGGGACTTCCTTTGAATCTAAGTACACACCACGCTGGCTTTTGTACTCGTCCAAATCATGCTGATACAAAACCACAGGCTTCTTTTGTGGCAAGAAATCGAATAGAATCGACGAGTAGTCCGTAACGAGCACGTCGATCGCAGCTAAGAGTTCGTTTGTGTCTATCTCAGCGGGTACGACGGTTACAGGTATATTTACATTTTCTAACAGTTTTTCGCTTAACCTATGGGCCCGAAAAACGATTTTTGCAGCCCCTGCACTATCTAGCGCTTTAAGGTCCGCTACTAACTCCTCAACATCTAGCTCTCTTTCGGAGACCCCTCCCCTCCACGTCGGAGCAAACAACACGATCTTCTCTTGATCGCTCTTAACGCCGAGTTTCGCACGCAACGCGCATCGCTCGGCTTGACTCATGTTGAGTGAAGTGTCAAGTCGAGGAGAACCAGCTAGGACAACCTTTCCAGCATAGATATCGTCGATTCCGTGGTCATCTATTAACGCCCACCTAGTTAGCTCATTTGGAGCCAACAGATGAGTCGATTGAATGAAGTTCCTCTGGATATTTTCATACTCCAGTACGCCCTGCCGCATTGACTTCCCCAAAGTCTTGTACGGCGTTCCGTGCCAGGTGTTGAGATAAAGCTGCCCGACCCTACGTACAAAATAAGGTGCGAATGTGACATTGTTTACCAAGTATTTGGCAGTTGCCAAAGCGTAAAGGTAATCATCTGAATGTAGTGGGACCAACACCACATCAGGGTTATCTTTCACATCTTGGGGTACAGCGGCGAGGTCATTAATCGCCCAAACGTGCGTGAATTCCCCGACAGCATATTTCGACACAAATTCCCGGAACTGCGCAAGCGGATGACATCCGACTGAGGAGCCATGATTCGATTCCCAGAGAATAAGTTGCGGGTTGATTTCACACTGCTCTAAGCACTCAACATAGTAGGTGTTCCGCTTGTTGCCAACGCTCTTTCTATAGCTTTCTGGTCGCATACCATCTTTGTGCGAGAAAAGCTCTCCAAGCCGCAAAATGTTCGAAGCGATTTCAAAAGATCCACGCTGCATGGCAATTTCTGCCAGCCTCAATCGAATACTCGTCTGCCCCAGCGGAATCAATCGGTAGTTATTCTCGATGCTCGCATTGCTATAGCCCTCAAATGCGGTCCGGTAACGCACAAGTTCCTGTAGAGAGCGATGGGATCCACTTCGGAACAAAGTCGTTATCGCGCGTTCGAAGCCCCATTTTTCTTTCTTTTCCTCCGGTTGGAGTTTAAAGTAACTCGCAAATGCTTCAGCCGCTAACTGATATTTCCGCTCACGCCAGAATACATAGCCCAAACGGTAAGAATACCAGTTACCTAGCTGATTGGGGTTCTTATCTAGAGCGTCAGCATAAGCCAGTGCAGCCAGTCCGTACTCGCCGCTTCGCTCTGCGTTTAGCCCCACCTTATAGCTCATTCGCGGTTCATCGCGCTTGAGAAACGCAAGCTCCGAATAGAGCCGTTTGGCTTCCGCATATGCGTGCAAGCGCTCCTCTATTTCCGCTTTTTCAGCTATAACAGCGCCGGAGTTATTCGAATCAAGGAGCCCGCTTGAGAGAATTTCAAGCGCCGCAAAATCCCCTTCTGACTTTCTGACTTCCTTAATCGCGGTCTTAAACTGTTTCCCTTTAGGAAGGGACGACTGATACTCACGGTAATAAGCTTTTGCATCATCCACATTTCCAAGACGACGGTTCGACTCGGCTAAGAGGTATTTAAACCTCGTGCTCGCTATTTCTTGTGGTTCAAGACGCTGCAACGAGTCAATAACTAAATTATAATCTCTAAGATTCCAAGCTACGTCAGCAATCAGCTTGTGCCACGAGTAGTCAAGGGGCTGCTTGTCGCGCTGTGCGATCAAAACTTCAAGCCGATGCCACGCAGGATCACCCCTATGGATCATAGAAAAGAGTTCTGGAGTTAACCCTCCAGTAGCAGCCACCTTCTCTCTGAGACGCTGCGAAATTGACTCCTGCAGCTCTGCCTCACGATGCTTCTTGGCTACTCCAATCCCAACGACCAGTTCTTCGACTAAACGGTAGTCTGCAACGAAGCCTGCGCAGATTGATTCCTTGTCTTGGCTGAGATCCAACTTGTTCACCAAAACAAGCAATCGCTCTAGGACGGCAACAGAACGCTGCTCTTCAGGAATTGCACTATAGAGTTTATAGGCGGATGCCCATTTCTTATTAGCCCATTCGCGCGCAGCGGCATACTGCACGAGTTTTACACCACGATGACTTGTGGTTTTTCCAGCTATAGTTTTCCCAGCAGTCTCAAAAATGCGAGCAGAGTAGTCGAATTTAGCCACGGTTCATCGTCTCCTTATAAATTCTTGTTGAGCTCTTGTTTAATCTGAGTAGTGGAAATATCTGGAGTGCGTGGCAGATAAATCACTTCACATTTACCCTCTAATTCTGAATCAAACTTTCCGACCCAGTCGTCGCCCATCACAAAAACATCAATTTTAAGGTTCTCGACGTCGCGTGCTTTTTGCCCCCATTCCTCCTCTGGCACAACGAGGTCGACGTAACGGATCGCCTCTAACATCCTGCGCCGTCTCTCATACGAAAAATAGGATTTCTTCCCTTTCAGTGCATTAAACTCGTCAGTGGATAAGGCAACTACGAGATAATCACCCAACGCTTTTGCTCGGTGTAAAAGTTCGATGTGCCCATAATGCAGGAGATCAAATGTTCCGTACGTTATAACGCGACGCATACAAGTCCTCAATCAGTGTCATGCTTGCAAACCGAAAACTAACGCAATCAGATTACCACGCCCCCTGTTAAAAGGTTTACAGGCTGAGCCTCCAATGCACGCTTCATTAAACTCTCTAACGTTGCACGTCAATGGACAAAAATACGTATCTATACACGTAGGCTTGGGTAGTAGACTGCTAAGGCAATCGAAGACCAGCGCATCGCGATCTTTTATAGCCCTATTAGTTACGGCGCAATCACAATTAAGGAACTGTTTGTATGACCTCTCATTTTCCCCGAACAATTCAACGTGGAGCCACGATGGTTCGCCAACTCAAGCACGGAAACATCAACTACGTACTAGCAAGAATTAGCAGTGAAGGTCACCAGTTAGTCGATCAAATACTTCCGATGAAGCGCAGTAGGTTCCAGAGAATCACGCATTTTCTATGGCCAGATTCATCTCGCTTCGATCCGCTTAGCTCAATTATTTTCAAAGCAAATCCTTATATCCGTCCAACACGGCAAATTACGGGCGCCGTGATCCTCGATGATTTTTCGATGTTCTGCTGGCGAAATGAATTTCAGGTAGTTAGTCCTTCTCCAAACGATTGGATACAAGTATTTGAAGGTACCCGTATCGATTTCTTATTTGTAGAATCTGCTCACGCCGGCAATGGGGGCCTGTGGCGAAGCCGACTAAACAGGACTGACTCAGTGGACCCAGCACTCCGTGAATTGTTGGACTGGTGCAAAGAACATAACATTCCCACAGTCTTTTGGAACAAAGAAGACCCAGCCCATTTTGATGACTTCATCACTACAGCCTCAGGCTTCGATTACATCTTCACCACCGATTCGGACATGGTTGAACGATACCGCGAAATCGCACCGGACACTGTTGTTGGGGTCATGCCGTTTGCGGCTCAACCTGCAATTCATAACCCCGCTCGTAACCAACCAAATATGCCAGGTATACGAGATCAACGGTGGCAACGTGGGGACATCGCGTTTGCGGGCACTTATTTCAACCACAAGTATCCGGAGCGCCGCCAACAGCTGGACCTCCTCCTCGAGGCAGCCGCTGCCTCAGCGTCGAAGAACGGGTTCAATTTCTGTATTTTCTCTCGACTAGGAAATACCGACAAGCGGTACCAATTCCCGAAACAAATGCGCCGATACATCGTTGGGAGTCTACCGCCAGAACGAATGCTTTCTGCGAACAAGGAACATAAGGTATTCCTCAACGTGAACTCAGTGGTGACTAGCCCTTCGATGTGCGCACGCCGCCTATTTGAGCTTCCAGCGAGCGGGGCAGCAGTAGTCACCACCCCAAGTCCAGCGACAAAAAATTTTTTCTCCCTTGATGCTTTAGCAGAAGTGGAATCTGTGGAAGAGGCTACTGCGACTCTCACTACACTGATTAATTCTCCCGAATATCGCGAGAAAATGGTACACCGCGCTCAACGAACCATTTGGAATGAGCACTGCTACAGTCACCGAGCAAGGCAGCTTTTCACTGCTATTGGGCTTGAACCCCTTTCTCAGTCTTCCGGTCTCGTATCAGTCATTTGTTCATCTAACCGACCAGACAAGGTCCCTCACTTATTGGGCCAGTTCGCAAGGCAGTCGATCGAAGAGTGTGAGCTCATTCTCGTAACGCATGGCTACGAGGTGAAGCAAAAGCGTTTACACGAGCTTTGCCTCGACCTTGACATCGATCCTGCCACAGTAAAACTACTGGCCGCCCCTCAAAATTGGTCACTCGGTACTTGCTTAAATACGGCAGTTTCTCAATCGAGTGGCAACTTCATAGCGAAGTTCGACGACGACGATTATTATCTGCCTCACTACCTCGAGGACATGCGCAATGCCGTTATGTACAGCGGTGCTGATCTAGTTGGGAAACAAGCTGCATACGCCTACGTAGAAAGTTCCAACGCACTTGTTTTACGTAAGCCTGACCAAGAACACCTGTGGACTAATTTTGTCGCAGGGCCAACTCTATTCGGTCCACGTTCGACTTTTGAGCAACACCAATTCGAGGATAGAACCACGGGCGAAGACACTGCTTTCCTCAAGTCGATTTTAGCTGCAAGGGGCCACATTTATTCCACCGACCGATTTAATTTCATCCAGGTGCGTGGCACAAACCACACCTGGAAACTCTCCGACGCAGAGTTCATCGCCCAAGGTGAAGTTCGATCATTTGGATTGAATGAAGCGCATGTAGAAGCCTAGGATTTCAATTTCTGAATAATCCAGGCTTCTATCTGTGCAAGGTTCTCAAGAACAGATTTTTGAACTTTCTCTTGCCGATCTAATTCATTAGCACTGAGCGATGTCGTTTCCCCCAACACCGTTGTAATTTCTGATTCAAGCGCTTCGGTGGTGAGCGCAACTGGTCGTCCAGAGTCATTAGGCCAGTCGCTATAGAACCCTCGCTCTTGAGTCTTATATATTTCCAAGTCGGGCGCGTACACAATCGATGGCTTGCCAGTGAGCGCGTAGTCAAAGAAAATCGAGGAGTAGTCAGAAATCAACAAATCTGCAATGGCGAGAAGCTCCTCTACGCATGGATAGGAGCTAACGTTTTTTACGTTCTTGCCCTTCCTGTGCACTGCTCTCATATGATGGCCACGAACAAGCACTACCGCATCATTTTCTCTCGCGATCTTCTCCGCGGGGAAAATTAGTTCGTCAGCTGAATAACGCCATGTAGGCGCCCACAGAATCACGCGCTTTCCCGTAGGGATCCCTAGATTTGCTTTGACGCTTGCTACATCCTGCATCGCCTGCTCTAGAGCAAGGTTTCTTGGGTACTCTCCTTCCAGTACTGGACCGGTGTAATGTGCAGAACCTGCAATTCGTTGAGCGGCTTCACCGGACTGTGCAAGTAACAAGTCCCAGTCACTTGCCTGGCGTGCCATCAACCGCCGATATGAAAGACCAACAAAGTTCGGGTGTGCATCAAAGAGCAATCGTTTAATTGGCCAACCATGCCATGTTTGCAACCAGTATTGGCCCGGTCGCTTCCGAAACCACAGCGGGAAATTGTCGTTTCCGACAATGACTTTTGCTCGAGTAAGTTTGTCGTACCAAGCGTCACTGCCAGTGATCACAGGAATGGCGCCATCAGGGACCTCTGTGTTTTCATCGCGGACAGATACCCAGAGCGGGACGCCAATACTTCGCTCTAAAAGATATTGGCAAACCGCACCAGGGTTATCAGCTGCGTTCTTGCCGCTAAATGACTCGAAGAAAACTCCATCGATTAGTTCCTTTTCTTGAGCCGGAATGCCGTGGTACGTCTCCCATCGAGTGGCTTTCGATACCTGGTCTGCAGGCAGAATATATACAGCAGTGGTCCCATTCTCTCGTGGCTCAATACGAACTGACCTCACAGATCCTGCAACATAAACATTGCTAACTAGTTCTCCAGGTTCGACTGATGCCCGAGAAATGCGATTCGAGCTGAAGATGGACCACCGTAGAAAATACGAGGCGGCTTGGGTAAGGGGAAGATCAAAACATGCTCGAAAAACACCATTCTTCCATGTGACTTCTGCTTTTAACGTATGTTGTGAGGACCGCAACCATATCGTGGGGCGCACGGTTTCGGAGCTGCAGCGCCCTGTAAGAACCATTCGGCTGCCTTCGATTTTTGCAGAATCCAACACTACCCGTACTGCTTTTTGATCTATATAGGCAACGCCCTTGATGTCTGGACGAACCTTCACAGCTGCAGAGGAATAGAGCGACTGCTCGCCTACAACGCCGTACTCTACACGTGTGCCGTTTGACTCTAGCGGAATTCTCTTTGGCTGTCCTAGCAGTGCTCGGTACCCAGTCGGCTGCAATGTGTAATGCAATTCCGAGGTATCCGTTTCACCGTCAACACGCCGACTATTAGTAGTCCAATTCTTCAGCACGGGAGCTGTCAAGGCGACTTCACGCAGTTGCAGAACGAACCGTTCGCCGCCTGTGTCTCGCTCAGACGAGACTGTCCAGCGTTCACCACAGCTGAGAGGCCCTGGTTGATTCGTCGCTGGCTCCCCACTGTATTTAACGAATCCAGTAGAAGTGAGTCCATTCCAGCGTGCTTCGACAGCGAAGGATACGCGCTTCCTCTTATTGAGGTCGACGGATAATACGAACGAGTCTTCATTCCTGTCGAACCATGGATCCTGTACCGCAGCATTATTTCGCGAGTCCCAGAATTTCCTCGCCCGAAGTAGTACCCGGGGTGCTTCACTTTCATTCTCCACAGCGAAGAATGAAAGCTCGACGTCATCGCTGTTCACTCCTGCCATGAATGCTCTGACTTGAAGCTCCACGCTGTTCGCATCGTTCCACCGAACTTCTTGGATCATGGCGTGGACCGGTAGGTCAACCGCCTGTGCTCGCTCATAATCTTCGGGAATTCCTGCAACAGTTGAGCGGCAACTAACTTTCAACACACCGCTAGGCGCGAACGCATAGGAGTGCTTTAATTCCAGGCGGAACCCAATTTCTTCGTCAATATCGTGATCGTTACCGTGCGCAAGCACCCAAAACAACAGTCTCTGTTCAAGTGGTATGCGCTGCATAACCTCAGGAAGTTTGCGAGTCCATCCCGCGATATCCCTCGCGAGTGCTCGCATGGTTTCGCGGTACGGATCCCCGTGTGGTCTATGAGGCAAGTGAACTGCAAACAGGTTCAAATCTCGCGCGATAAACCGTTCAAGCATGCATTCCAAGAGCTCACACGGTACACCGTTCTCTTTTGCTTCCTTCCACATCATCCGTGTGATGGCCGCTCGATCTCGAACGTCTCGCAGCGAAGCCTTCACGGTCGAACGCGAAGTACCAACCGAGGCCAACCGCCACGAATACACATCCCGCTTCAAAACATCAAATGACCCTGCGGCACAGATCGCCCGCAGCACTGGAGGTTGGTCCTCATAATTCACGCCCTCGGGAATTGGACCAACGTGTGCATTCCAAAAATCAGTGCGGAATATCTTGTTCCACAGCACGGGTTCTTCGAACGCCTGAGGAAACGTTTTCGCAGTCATTCTTGCTAGATTTTCTCGGTGCGTCGCCTCAACTATCTGTGGGCGCGATACCGAACTCCCCTTATGGCGAACGTACCCCCCAAAGACAAAATCGCTTCCCGTTGCCTTCAGTGAATCCAGCATTGACAAGTACGCACCCGGAAGCACGATGTCATCCGCATCGGCGAAAGTGAGGAATTCTCCCTGTGCCTGCCGTATCGCTAGATTGCGAGCTGCACCAGGTCCTCGCCCTTCACCGTCGATGATTTTGATGCGTTTGTCTAACAACGCAAGCGAATTCAATATAGCTCTGGAAGCATCGGTTGATGCATCATCGACCACTAGAATTTCGAGCTCATCGATGCCTTGTGATTGAACAGAGTGCACCAAGGTTGCTATCCAACGGGCAGCGTTATGACACGGGATAACAACGCTAAGAATCGGAGCAGTTGATGATTTCGCGTGCACCCAAGCACTCGCGTGGCGGGCCTGTTTCAGCCACGCACGAACATCATGCGCATACGAAATCGCTGTCCGGATGTTTCCCAATCCCACTCGTGTTCTCCGCTACTTGAAAACAATATTGGGGCTAGAATATCCCAACCGGACTTGCTCGATAACTTCATCCGCCGCAGCGAAGTCATTCGCCCCTTTCAACTCGACCCATTCTTGGTATTTTGTCGAAACTTCCTCCACGTCATCATCAGCGATGATCTTGCCTTCGTGGATCCACACCCCCCGGTCACACATCGTCTCCAGCTGCTTCGGTGAATGCGACACAAGCAAGACCGTACCGGCGCTATCGATCAGTGACTGCATCTTCGCCTCTGCACGTTGAGCGAATGCTGCGTCACCGGTAGAAAGCGTCTCATCAACGATAAGGATCTCGGGGTTCGTTGCTAACCCAATGGAGAACCCCAAACGCGCACCCTGTCCCGAAGAATATGTGTTCATCGGACGGTCGATCGCATCCCCGATGTCAGCAAGTTCAACAATCCCGGGGAAAGCAGCTTCAGTTTCTTGGGGCGTCATCCCCATGGCAAGACAACCAATCCTGATGTTCTTAGCGCCAGATAGTCGTGGTTGCAACGCAGCGCGTACGCCCATGAGCGTCGGTTGGGATTTCACGCGCGCTTCACCGCTCGATGGTCGCTCAGCCCCTGCAATAATCCTCATCATGGTCGACTTCCCAGAACCATTTTGGCCGAAGAAACCAACTGACTGGCCTTCATACAGCACAAGGTTGATGTCATCGAGCGCACGAACTGTGTCCCAGCCGAAACGCTTTTCCTCAGACTTCACTGGGTAGTCCATAGTGATGTTCCGAAGCACGATCGAAGGAACCATCCCGCTGTCATTGCTATTTGACTGTGACATAACGCTCTTCCGCCCTCCAGAAGAAAAGGAATCCGACCGCAAAGGTAGCAAAAGACCAAATGATGATCGGTCCCCAGAGGTCCATTGTTGGTACTTGACCGTACATGACGCAGTTACGGGCTGCCATAAGGAACTGGTACCCCGGGTTGTTTTCCATAACCTCTTTCAGCACCGGTTGGTGGACAAAGCGTTCCACGGAGAAGAACACGCCCGAACTGTAGAACCAAAAACGCTGCCCCAAGCGGAAAATGATCTCTGCGTCTGGGTAAAAGGCTGTGACACGCGCGACGATGAACATGATGCCTGTACCAAAAATATGGGCCAGGAAGAAAAGCGGAACGAGAAAGATAATCGTCCAATGCAGCGGCTCATTGAGCTGCGTTAGCAACGTGAAAACCGTTGCAACCCCGACAGGTAGCATCGTTGAATAGAACAACCGCAAGCTCTGCGATAGCACCAGCGCTGCACGCGGGAACATGAACGATTTAATCAGATTCTGCTGCTTCTTCACCAAGTCATTACCGTCAGTGATGTACTTCTGAAAAATCTGAAATATGGTAACCCCTAGCACCACGTATCCGGGGAAGTTCTGAATACCGTTACTCGTACGGATAATGAAGCCGAAAATGACGGCGTACATCATCGCGTCAATCAACGGTGAAATGACAAGCCAGACTTTGCCCATCCAGACGTCGCGTGGCGTGCGAAAGGCTTTTGCGGTCGCATCTGCGTGTAGGAAGTAGCGTCGCTGCCAGATCTCAGCAATGTACTGCCCGATAGGTGGCCGCGCCGAGAGTTTTTTCAACGACGCCGTATCCACAACAACCGTGTTGGAAGGCTGGTGACTTTCTTCGTCACTGTTCGTATCAAGACTCATCAACAATCCTTCCACTGGCGGTGCAAAAATCTCCGTCATTCAAAGCCTAACTGTTACAGCTTAGTAAGCACGCTGTTGCAATGCTATTTTGTTCGCTACTTGTATAGCGTGGAGTATTGTTGCGCCACGGCCGACCAGGCTCTGGTACGCGCCCAGGATGTACGTCTCTCATCGTGTGCACATCTTTCCGCGAAGCGAATTCCCTCTGCCAGCGACAAAGCATTCTCCGGCTCGACGTACGTTTCTAGACCACCTGTCACTTCGCGCAGCGCTGGCAGGTCAGAAGCAACTACAGGGATGTCGAGTGCCTGCGCCATAACCGACTTAATAGGGGTCACGTTCCTGCACACGACGGTGTCTTTGCGCGGTACTACAAAGATGTCGAGCGCCCCGTACCATTTGTGGATACCGCTCGGAGGCTGTCGGCCAACGAAGCACACACGCTGTTCAATACCGAGCGCAAGAGCCTGTTCTTTCAGTCCCTCCAGCGCTACCCCATCACCTACTATGACGCCAGCGAAAGACTCATCGAGTTTGGTGAGCGCTTCCAGGAAATACTCCAGGCCTTCGTAGTCGACAACCGCGGTGATGGCGCCCACAAGCGTCTTGTCCTCGGGAAGATGAAGCTCCCGGCGTAGTTCAAGCTTCGAATCAAGCTGCTGGAACGCGTCATCGGGCACACCATTCGGCGCGACGACAATCTTTTCGGCACTAATTCCGCGCTCAATCAAAGACCATTTTGTAATTTCGCTCAGCACAACCACTGCAGCGGCCTGGCGAGCAGCCTCTAGTTCCTGGCGGTGAGCCCCTTGGTAGTACTCAGATTCTTTCGCAGTCTCGCGCTTGTTCGATGGCTGCTTAGAAAGCCACGTCTGCTCAGGCACACCACGCATTTCGTACACCCACGGGATGCCAAGCCGTTTTGCGGCGCGACTGACAATCAATGCGTTCTCAAAGCCCGACGTAGTGTGCAGCGCTTCGGCACCAAACCTGGCTGCATACCGTACTAGCTGTTGTACGGCCTGGTCTTGTTGCTTCGCAAATGAGCCCGATGGCCACAACGGCAGGATCCGAAAATAATCAATGCCCTCAACACATTCATGTTCGTCTGCAGCCAGCTTCCCAACAATGTTGGGGTAGCCATACCTTGTTACAGCCGCTACCTGGATTCCCACGGACTGCATGCTCTGCAACACAGCGTGGCTGCGCAGCGAATACCCCGCACTTGTGTGAGGCAACGAATTTGTCAGGTAGTGAAAAACACGTTCCGCTCCGTGCAGCGGCAGAGACGGCTCAATGCCCTGGTGCAGTTTCGCTCGCTCAAACTCATAGCGTTGGCGGGTGAGCCGGTGACGTCGACTGCCCACGAGCAGATCGATGGCTTCCGAATAATTACCAGATTCGAAGGCGTGCCGAGCAACCTTCGCTGTATCCTGTTGATCACCGACTTGGTTTGAACGCACACGACGCTGCAACACAGGGCCGACGACCCGAGCGTGTTTAAGACGCTGCGCTACATTGCGCGCAAACGCATCAGCGTCAGTTCTGCACTGCTGTGCAATAAACCCCACAGTAAATACCGCTTGGCGTAGATACACGCCTTTGAGCAACGACTTCACGGTACTGCCTTAGTTCGAGAGGGCGTCGAGGAACTTCTGTAACGCAGCTGGACTAGCGACGTCGCGCTCGTGAACTACCCACTGCGCCGCATTACTCGGAACTTCCAGTTGTTCTCGGTTGTGGGCCAGCCGGACCCAAAGCTGCGCCAGCGCCTGTGGGTCTTCGGCAGGCACTGTATGACCCGCGTGCAGCTGTTCAATCAAGCGCGCAGTTTCGCCCTCCACTGCCCCACTGATATGAATCCCAGCCTCCATGAGCTCGTACGTTTTCGAAGGCACTGCGCGCTGCAGTGGCGCCCAATCAGCAAGATGAACCAAAGCAGTGTCGGCCCAGGAGTAATACTGCTCAAGCGCATCTGCGGAAGTCCTGGGCAGGATTTGGATATCGGCGTCGAGTTCCCGTGCTTGATTTTGCAAAGCTTCCTTGGTGACGCCAGCACCGATGAGCTTCAAGTGCACATCAACGCCTTGTTGGTGAGCCAGCTCTGCCGCCGCGATCGCATTCCCGAGCTTCTGCGCCCGCCCCAACGTACCGGCGTACAACACGTTGAGATACGGGCGTTCACTCTCCACATGGTGTACGGGAGCTGCCTGATCTCTAGAGTATGCACTTTCAACTGGGAACACATTACGCAAAGTGCAAACGTTCACCCGAGCGCTTGAATTTCGGTGAGAAAGTTTTACCTGAAGCTGTTCCCCCAAGTCATCAGCGGTGACAATCACACCAGCAGCGTTTCGCAACGACTTCTTCAACAAGTGAGAAACGATGGCAATGACAACCTGCTTTGGCCCCTTGCCAAAGATTCGTTCCCGCCACGAAGATTCACCCAGTCCAGAGTTCCAGTCATTCGAGTACTTCAACAAGTCCGGCCAGGCATCCCGCAAATCAATCACGTACAGCACCCCAAGCAACTTCGCAGCAAGCGGAGTAATAAAAGCAGTAGGCAGCGCCGGAACCGTGCCGATGACGAGATCAGGCGTCGCCTCCTCCGCCTTATAGCGCTGTTTGGCGACTTTCAGCAGCGTCGAGAGCGCAACAAATCCTTGGTTCAAAGCCTTCGCTGTCAGCCCGGAGCCACCAGTTAGATACTGTGTCCGAAAGATCCGCTCCCCCGATGGACCCCACTCGACTTTGTTCACCCCCCGAATGCGGCGCCGAGTGCGCACTCTTGCATCCTTGGCGCGTTCCGCCCAATCATTCACGCGATTGTAATGCGGCGGTGGCGCGATGACACTGACGGAATGCCCCTGCTCGTGCAGCATCTCAGTGAGCCACGTCCACCTCCGCTGTGGGACCCCATTTTCTGGCGCCCAATAATGCGATAGCACCAAAATACGAGCCAACTTCATTCCCTTCTCACAGAGTGCACCAACAGTCATCGCAATATCGGCGTGTGCCTTGGCATCCAGGATAACGGTTAGCTTTCTTAAAACCTTAATTGTGGCAGTACTGAAGCAAGATCGTAATCCTCTGTACTATGGCACCCATGATTCAATTCGTTGTCGGAGCAGCCGCCGGGTACGTGTTCGGCACGAAAGCCGGGCGCAAGCGCTATCACCAGATTGTCAACGCCACACAGAAGGCAGTGAACTCGCCGGTGGCCAAACAGGTGGTGACCTCCACCCGTAAGGCCATTGCGAACAAGATCGATCCGGAACCCCGCATGCGTGAGATCAAAGACTTACGCGGCAAGCGGGGGCACCAGGACCAAATCCTGGAGCCGGACGAGGACTAGCGTTTACTTGAGTTAAAGTTACTATTCGTGGCTTGCCAACGAGGCCACGATGCCGTCGAGGATGTCTTTCTCACTGATCACAATCGAGTCAAGACCAGTGAAATCCTCGGCGGCTTTCATTATTTCCTCGACGACGGCAGCGCCGGCGGGGATGACGTCGGCACGCCCGGGGTGGATCACCGGGTGATCTTTGCGCTCCTGCACGCTCAGCGCCTGGATCTCCGCGATGGTGGCTCGCAGGTCGTCGAAGGTGAGGCGTGAGAGGTGGATGCGGGTTGGGTCGTACTCGGGAAGGCGCTGGGTGAGGGCGGAGAGGGTCGTAAAGGTGCCGGCGCAGCCGACCACAGTGCGGGCCTTCGCCATGTTGACCAACGCTGCCGCGTGCTGGACCTGCTCGCGCGCGTAGTCGCGGGCTGCGCGCAGCTCCTCGGGAGCTGGCGGGTCCGAACGCAAGAAACGCTCGGTAAGGCGCACACACCCCATTTGGGTGGAGATGCGGCCCTCGATGGTGTCGCCGCTGCCTACTACGAACTCGGTCGAGCCACCGCCTAAGTCGATGACGCAGAACGGGCCAGCGTCGGTGGGAAGGTCCATCGTGGCGCCAATGAAGGAGAGCTGGGCTTCCTCCTCCCCCGTAATCACCTCCGCCTGTGCGCCAGGCTGGATCTGGCTGAGCAGCTCGCGGGTCATGTCGAAGAAGACGTCGCGGTTGGAAGCGTCGCGCGTCGCAGAGGTGGCGACCATTCGCACGCGCTGGACGCCCTCGGCAAGCATGCGCTCAGTGTAGGTGGTCAGCGCCTTGCGGGTGCGCTCAATGGCCTCCGGGTTCAACGCGCCGGTCTCGTCCACGCCCTGGCCCAAACGCACGATGATGTTCTCGCGGCAGACCTCCTCGAACGTATTCGTTGCGGGGTCGAAACGGGTGATCAGGAGGCGGATGGAGTTCGTGCCGCAGTCAACCGCGGCGAGTGTTAGCGGCTGGCTCATGCGAGGTGCTCCCCCGCCTCAGCGAGCGTGATACCAAGCTGTTCCAGCGTCGGCCAATCAGCCGGGATCGCGGTGCCGCGCAGATTACCGTGCTCGGCAGCGAGCGCCACAGCCTCCGTACCGAAACGGAAATGCTCCGGCCCCTCCGCAAGCGCGTAGGCAATCAGCACGTGTAGGCACTTCACCCGGTCCGGCATGCCGCCGCCAGAGAAGTCCGTACCCAGATCCTCAATCTCGTTGCGCTTCGCCAAAAAGTACTCGTGGGCGCGGCGATAATCCTCTTGCAAGCCCTCGTCCTCTGCCAGGCGGGCTTCCATCCACTTCATCACCTGAGCGCCCTCCAAACGCGAAGCCTCGGCGGTGAGGCGGCGGTCCGTCAGGTAGTAAAGCGTGGGGAACGGAGTGCCGTCGTCAAGCTTGGGTGCAGTCTTGACCACCGCAGGCTGACCATCGGGCGTGCGGTAGGAAATTTCCAGCACACCGCGCGGCGGGCGGCCGAGCTGCTCCTGAATGATATTGAGATCCTCTTGAGTCGGTTGCATGAGCAACATTGTTCCACACGGGGTGGGCGGTGGTGGAACGGTGCAGCGGTGAGCTACACCGTGATGCGCCGGGCCCGTAAAAACTCAAGAAGTGTTTTGCACTCAACATTGAATGCGGCAGCCGCATCTGGGATCTTGATCCTCTTTATCGCATTTGGGGCTGGAGTCTCATTCGAGACAATTGTGTATTCATGGCGAGCGCCCGATGCCACGAGCCACGAGTCAGCCACATTCAGAAAATCATCTACTGCCGCTTGCTTGTATGCGGGATCTTGCTTCTCTTCAGCCCACAAAGTTACCCGTTCATATGCTTCGAGCTCAGCCTCATCTGTCTGCAGAATTTGCTTTGGCTGCACATGATCCAAATACCACTGCAGCTTCGGGTGCCCCCATTTTCTCAGCTCAGCGTCCACTTCCGCATGGAAGAACACATCATCAGTGAAAAGCGTGTTCTCAAGTTCATTCCACAAGGTTGGGAACACATCATCGGGATACAGATTGGTGATTGTTCCTAGGAAGTTCGTATCAATTAGGTACACCGGCTACCCCACCTCCCGGCTAGCCCAATGACTTTTCTTCACCAGGTTCTCAAAGGACTTGTACGAGGAAGCACCAAGGAGCCGCGCGGCATCCCTCTCCGGTATTTGTCCGGATTTTGCGGCAAACGTGATCGTCTCAAAGAATCGCTCGCCGACGCGAGACCGAACGAGGACATGGAACGAAGGACCGCCGCTGCCTTCTTGTGTAGCTTTCTTTTCATTCCTGACACGGACCAATCGCATAACTTCGTCGAACTCTTGTTGCTCGATCGAGAAGATACCTTTCAGGCGCAACAGCGTCGCTTCCCTACTGATGCCAAACGCGTTTGCCAGAGACGCGACGTTGTCGAGCAAAGAACGCTTCTTGTTGTACCGTTCCCTCACTGCAGTCTCTGGAGCGAGGAATGCTGCTGCAAATTCGTTACACCAGCGCTCTACCTTCAGGTGGTCGCTGTGGTCAGAAATACCAGCCTCCCCCAAAGCAACATGTCCCAGCTCGTGAGCGAGGCTGAAGAGCTGCGCAGTTTTGGCGTCACTTGTATTCACAAACACCAGGCAGAATTCCCCATCAATCAGGGTAAATCCGCGGAACTCATCAACACTGAGATGACGTTGCGTAGAGTTTCCGACAATGGAATTTCGGGATACTAAAATCCCTGCATCTTCCATATGATGCGTTAGTGTCGTCACTCTCTCTGGCCCAGGAATTGCAGAAGCCTCGTCAAACCCCAGCGCGATGCGAGCCTGGCGAGCAGCCAGGATGGGACTGGTGGAATCTTGGGCAGAGCGCAGAATTTCAGGACCAGGAATTCCAACTTCCTCCGCGTAATCCGCGTACCACCCCAAGCGCCCCTCGGCGGAGTGAATAACTTCCTGCAGATCAGGACTCAGCCCATCGAGACGCTCATTTCTGACAGTACGAAAATCAGGTACATCAGCCTCTTCGCCAGAAGGCGCCTGAAGAAGGAGCCGTCCAAATGGGATTCGTGCCTTCTTCGCTAGTTCCTTCGCTTGGTTGAGCGTCGGACGCTCCTCCCCTGAGCGCCAATCGTTTACCTTGGGAAACGTGGCACGGAGCTTTTCGTCACTGAGTCCTGTACGTCGCAGCGCCCAGTCCAGTACAGACGGCTCGATATCAATACGCAGAACCCCCATCGCTTCCCTCCTTTCAATCTTGGTAATGAAAACGGCGCAACAGAATTGAGAATACTTTAACTTGCCTGGTTAAACGTTAAAACCCAAGGACCCAGCCGAAGAACTCAGTGAGCTTCGAGCGCTTCTTTCTCTTCGGGAGCGTGAGGTAATCAATCAGCCACTGCTGGTCGATGGGTTGCTGTTTGGGGCGGGTGTTCTTAGGCGGGAGTTGATCCGGTGTGTTGGAATTCATCGGTCGTGCTCCTCTCATTGTCGCAGGCCGTTGTGTTTGTTTCAGACTACATGGTTCTGGTACTCGGTTGTGCTCGTTGGGATCCGGCGTGAGCGTTAAAATAGCGTGATATTCGCTATCGTTAGCGGGCGTTAGCCCCGAGGCAACTTGCTTCAAAAGGGCTGTAGATGCGACTAGGCCCCTCGGGACGCATGTTTTACCTCGTCGGTGGAGAACGAACTTTGCTCAATGTGTGTTCGTCTGGATAGGAATAGCTTCCTGATCTGAATAGGATCAACGTTAATCATTTCGGGAAGTCATTGGGAGGTCGAGCCGATGAGACTATCTCTAGAGCAGATTGCCAGCGGGTTCAGAACTGACCACTGTGCACTGCAACGGGCCATCGATGAAGGGGTAGTTCAAGTTGATGCTGCGGGAACCTTGAGCCTGATGCTTGCCCAAGCACTATCCCGATTTGTTTCAGACGAATTCAAGAACATGTTTGGCTCTGAAGCTTCCTTCTTGGGAAGCCAACTTGTTTATTCAGAAGCGATCAGTTTCAGCCGTGACAACATTGCGCTGGCAGGCTGGAGTCTCCTGGGTCCGAGTGACCTTGGCATCGTTGCTGGTGGAAGGGAGTTGTTCCAAATAGAGAGCCTCGAACAGCTCCAGGGCGCGGGTGTGACCGAATTCTCTGATGAGATTTCCGACTATGGTTTCGTGATCCGCAAGAAAAATCTCAGCGAGATCCAAGCGCTGGCCGACGCCTACATGTTGGGTGACGCACGAGTACAGCAGGCAGTGAGAGATCATCTGCTGGTAGGTAGGCACTCGCGTGGCGGCACCGGAACTTAAAAGCGTGCGCTAAATGTCGTGCGATGCAGGTCGCGCTGTTTGGGCCGGGCTTGGCGGTTTTCGGCGACCAGCGTCGCACTCCTTTAAACCCACGCTGTGAATAACACGCTCTTAATCGGTCGACGGGAGCGCCGCGAGGGTCGGCATGGAGCTGGCAGCCTGGTGGTTTTGCAGATGGGAGTATAAGGATTGGAATAATCCAGGTGGGAGCACGGAAAAAGTGGATTGCAGTAGTCCTGTTGCTACCTTTTAGCTTCGGGCTACTGCGCTTCAGGCGCTTCAGGCGCCTCAGGTGCTTCCGCGGGCGCTTCGGGCGCAGGCGCTTCCGCGGGGGCAGGCGATTCTTCAGGAGCGTCGGCGGGAACGTCCTCGGGGACCTCGCGTAGCGAGTCCCAGAGGAAGACGGCCCAGCCGCGGTCGTCGGGGGTTTCGTCGGAGGTGATGGTGGTGCCGTGGGTCATGCGGGGGTCGATGACTCGCCAGGCGGACTCGCCGGGCTCCATCACGCCGAGGCGGCGGCGGGCCACCTGGTTCAGGTACTCGGGGTCCTCGTACATCGCGATCTCGCGTTCAAGGTCAGCCTGGCGGCGCTCCAAGTGCTCAATGTTTGCCTGGGCACGCGCGATCTCGTTGCGGCCCTCGTAGAAATTACGAAGTGGGGCTGCTACTGCCACGAGTACGGCGATGAGCACGATGATGAGCAGGGCGAGCGTCGCTAAGTTGGGGGCGGCGAAGCGCGACTCCCTGTTTGCCTTCTGCTCGGCGAGCTGCTGCTTGCGCTGCTCGCGGGACGCCACGGGCACAGTGCGAGCCAGCCGCTTCCTGCGGCGCTTCGCTGTGTGCTTGTCTCGGGGCGTGCCAGTGCTCATAGTGCTCATTAGTGTACAGCAGGGAAAAACGCGACACCCCCTGCCACGCGCGAGCGCGCGATGGGCAGGGGGTGCGTACGAATCAAGCGATTACTTGAAGCGTGGGAATGCGGAACGACCAGCGTAAACAGCGGCGTCGCCGAGCTCCTGCTCGATGCGCAGCAGCTGGTTGTACTTCGCAACGCGCTCGGAACGAGCCGGTGCACCAGTCTTGATCTGGCCGCAGCCCAGAGCCACTGCGAGATCCGCAATGGTGGTGTCCTCGGTCTCGCCGGAGCGGTGGGACATCATGGTGCGGTAGCCAGCGCGGTGAGCCATGTCCACAGCGTCGAAGGTCTCGGTCAGGGTACCGATCTGGTTGACCTTCACCAGCAGGGCGTTCGCAGCGTGCTCCTTGATGCCGCGTGCGAGGCGCTCAGGGTTGGTGACGAAGAAGTCGTCGCCAACAATCTGGACCTTGTCGCCGATGGTCTTGGTCAGGTTTGCGTAGCCCTCCCAGTCATCTTCCTGCAGTGGGTCCTCGATGGAGACGATCGGGTACTCAGCGATGAGCTCCTCGTAGACCTTGGCCATCTCCTCAGCGGTGTGCTCGCCGCCCTCGAACTTGTATACGCCGTCCTCGAAGAACTCGGAGGAAGCAACGTCAAGAGCAAGTGCGACGTCCTCGCCTGGCTTGAAGCCAGCCTTCTCGATTGCCTCAACGATCAGGTCAAGCGCTGCGCGGGTGGAGTCGACGGAAGGAGCGAAGCCGCCCTCGTCGCCAAGGCCGGTGGAGAGGCCCTTTGCGTTAATAACGGACTTCAGGGAGTGGTAGACCTCTGCACCCATGCGCAGAGCCTCAGCGAAGGACTCAGCGCTCAGCGGAGCAATCATGAACTCCTGGACATCAACGCCGGAGTCAGCGTGCTCGCCACCGTTGACGATGTTCATCATCGGAACAGGCAGGATGTGAGCGTTCGGGCCGCCAATGTAGCGGTACAGCGGCAGACCAGCGGATTCAGCAGCAGCCTTCGCCGCAGCGATGGACACGCCCAGGATCGCGTTCGCGCCGAGGCGGGACTTGTTGTCCGTGCCGTCGAGCTCAATCATTGCCTTGTCGAGCAGACGCTGATCGTCAGCCTCGATGCCAGCCAGTGCGTCAGCGATCTCCTCGTTGACGTTCTTGACAGCCTTCTGGACACCCTTGCCGCCGTAGCGATCGCCACCGTCACGCAGCTCGTGCGCCTCGTGTGCGCCAGTGGACGCACCGGAAGGAACACCCGCAATGCCGTGCGCACCATCGTCGAGGAAAACCTCAGCCTCAACGGTTGGGTTACCGCGAGAGTCCAAAATTTCACGAGCAAAGACGTGCATAATATCAGCCACTACAGTTCATCTCCTTGAGATTGGCCAAACCAAATTTCCGTTACCGATTGTTCCAGATCGCAACAAAAAATGCTTGTTGGTGTTCGTCACACTCGCGCTTTCCCTGAGTTTCCGTGCAGCGATAGGCTCACAACCACGCAATTTAAGGTCACACCATTCGAAATGTGATCTTGGTCAAACTTTTTGCCCATGCCCGGTTTCGCCCACTTTTGTGGCTTTTATCGGCTTGCCGCTTCCCGCTACCGGGTGGCGCGCTGGGTGAGCGCGTAGTTCGCGGCGGCATCGCGAACGTTGTGGAGGTACTCGCGCGAGCGGTTATACGTCAGCACCGCATCCGACCACCCCTCCGCCGTGGACAGGTCACGCCCGTTCGCACAGAGGAGGTTCGCGGCGCTCAGGGCGGCGTCGTCAATTTGCTGGGGGTTTGCCACCCCATCGCCGTCGGCGTCGCGGCCGTAGATCGCCCACGAGCCGGGAATGAACTGCATCGGCCCTACCGCGCGGTCGAACTCGGTGTCGCCGTCGAGGGTGCCGCCGTCCGTGTCCGTAATGAGCGCAAAGTTGCCCGTGCCGTCGAGCGCCGGGCCAACGATCGGCGGTTGCGCCACCCCATTGCCGTCGAGGCGACTGGCATCAAACTTCTTGCCCGTATAGGTGCCGTGGCGGGTCTCCACCCAACCGATGCCAGCGAGCGTATTCCACTGCAGATTGCAGGCCGGCCAGGCTTCCGCCGCGATCAGCGCGGCGTTACCGTAGGCACGCACCGCCTGCGGGTCTACCCCGATCTCCTTCGCGATGGGGGCGGCCCACGCATGGAGCTCGTTGGCGGTTCGGCCGGGCGCGTGGACGTCGATAGTTGGCGGTGGCATGGCAGCGGCAGGGGGTACGTCTTCCGGGACCGGCTCGCGCCGCACGAACTGCTCCGGGTCGCCGAGCGCGCTGAGTAGGAAGGCCACAAGCGCGACAACCATCACCACCGCGCCGACAACGACAAGCAGCGCCACACACCCACACCCGCGCGCACGCCTGCCGGGACGGCCAGAAAACGTCATGGCAGAAGATCCTACACTACCCCCGGAATCCCCAATTTTCACTCCAGTCACTCCAGTAACAGGTATGGTGTATTCCGTTCCATTCTCAAGCACCTACATACAACCGAAAGTGAGCACTCCATGCGTCTTTCCACCCGCATCGCAACCGTCGGCCTCGCAGCCCTGACCAGCCTGGCAGGCCTCGTCGCACCGGCAGCACAAGCACAGGATGCAACTTCGCTGCTGCAGCTGGTCAACGGCAACGTCAAAACCATGAACTGCAGCACCCTCCGCGTCACCCTCAACGGCACCGGCGTCGCAGACAAGGACACCACCCGCCAGCAGCTGGTCAACAACCTCAACGGCAAGATCGGCGACTCCATCGCCCTTCGCGTCATGTCCGGCAGCACCGTCCAGGCAGTTGCGGACCGTGCGCTTGAGTGCGGCATCGTGAAGCCGGACCCGGTTCAGGACTGGGCGAAGCTCCTCGGCAGCTCCCAGAACTCCATCCCGCCACAGCTGCAGCAGCTGTCCTCCAACCTGGACCTGGGCCAGCTCCTGGCACGCTAGGTATTAGGCGCTCGCCCCGTGGCTTGCGCACCAAATTCCCGTTTTTCTTCGCCGACTTTTGCGTTTCCCCAGGTCACGCAAAGCCCGGGAGGGAATTTGGTGTCAGTTCAAGCAGCACGCGCACCACATTCCACGATTCCGACCGGCGAGCGCGGCAAAAGCCCAGGTCGGACAAAACCTGTGAGGGAATGTTGTGAGGGAATGTGGTGCGCACCCCGCTATCGCACAATCCCCAAAGAAGCCCCTACTCCACCACCAACTTGATCACGTCGGTCGGGCCTTCGTCGCCCGCGAACTCAACGGGCTCGACGGTGGGGGCAATCGGGGCGTTCACATCGAGCTCATCGCCGGTGGTGGCGCCGGGGCAGGCGTCGATAATTGAGGGGTCGAACCACTCGATGGCGGGTGTGCGATCATCGCTGAAGATGACGCCTATGCCACTCCAGGTCTCCCAGCGCTGCGAGTTGTCGTTGATGCTGTAGACATCGTCGGGGTCGAAGCCCAGGGCCTCAGCCTGCGCCTTGTCCGTGTACGGGCAGAAGAGGTAGGCGCGCTCGGCCTGCTCGCCGACAACCTGCGACACCGTAAACGGTGCGCCCTCCTGCGCGGCGGCTGCGAAGCCCAGGTCCGTCGACTTCCCTGTCGAACACCCGGCTAGCGCCACGCAGCTCAGTGTAAGTCCAGCAAGAACCGTTGTACGCGCCTTCATGATGGTCTCCTATCCTTGGCGGGCGTGCTCACGTAACGCGAATTCTACCGCGTCGAGTGGCAGCTCGGGGGCGTGCTCATCGCGCCCGGCCTTGATGGCTGCCAGGTAGGTGCCGTATTCATCGGCGGACCAGTCGCTGGTTACGTCCAGGCCAGCACCTTTCGCGCGGTTGGAGCAGATGATGAGCGGCTTCTCGTCGGCCGCTTCCTGTGGGCCGGCCAGGAAATAGATCAGGCCGGAGGCGAACTTCGCAGGCAGGCCGGTAGCCACGACGGTCTCGTACTGCTGGACCGGCGTGAGCTCCCCGGAGCCGACCTTACGCAGCGCCTGCAGCAGTGCGTTCGCCTTGCCCTTGTTGCGCAGGAACTGCTGCAGCTTCAACTGCGCCTGCGCGTTCTTGCCGCCCTGGAACGCGAAGGACGCGCCCAAAAAGTCGATGATCTGGTCGCGGGCGAACTCGGAATCCGCCACATCCTGCGCGAAAGCGAAGACTTCGCGGCGGGTCAGCGTCGCGGTGGCGTCGTCGCGGAAGGGTGGGACGCGGCGCAGGTTGTGCGGCCAGCCGGTCTTCCAGCGGATCGGGGAAAAGCTGACGGTTTCTTGCGCGACGGCTTCCGCGGTTGGGGAAACGGCCTTGATGGCTTCTGCAATCTGGTTTGTCATGCGGACTATTGTTACACACTATGACCATCCTCGTGCTTGACCCTCGCTGGCCCGACATGCTGCCCGTTTCGGTAGCGCAGCGCATCCGCGGACCAGTGGAGTTCACCATGGAAGTGCCCGTCTCCGTGCGGTGGGACCTTGCCGACGCCCCCGACGGCCCCTCCCCCTGGCTCCTCACCACGAACGAGGACGACGAGGTGGTGCGCGACCGCATCGCGAAGGGTGAGCACGTCGAGCGGGTGCCCTCGCTCGAGGACCCCGTCCACCAGGCAGTATCCGTCATGCACGCGGCGCGCACGCGCGGGCAGTGGGAGCGCTCCATGACGCACGAAACGCTGCTGCCCTACCTCCACGAGGAAACCGAGGAGCTCGCCGCCGCCATCACCGACAACGAGGGCGACGAAGCCCTGCGCAAAGAGCTTTCCGACGTCCTTTTGCAGGTCCTCTTCCACGCCGAAATCGCGGCAGAGCGCGGCGCGTTCGGGTTCGCGGAGGTGGCGCAGGGGTTCGTCGATAAGATGAAGGCGCGCTCCCCCTACCTTTTCGACGGCAGCACCGGCACCATCGACGCCGAAACCCAAGACCGCCTGTGGCAGGAGGCCAAAGCCAAGGGCAACTAGCCTTGCGGCCCGTACGCTCCGCCGCGTAAGGCGCGGTCGTTGAGCTCCCGACGCGCCTGCTCCAACGCCACCAAGTCGGAAAACAGTGCGTTGTAGGCGGCCTCGTCGTCGGAAGGACGCATGCGCTGCAGCTGCGCTTTCAGCAGCGCAATCTGATCCCCCACGCGGGTCTCCTGCAGGCGAGACAGCACCGAGTCCACGTAGCGGTCAATGTCGTCCGGGTGCATCGGCTCAACCGCCAACTCTGAAACGAAATTGCGGCCCACCAGGTCCAGCATCTCCTGCGCCACCTTCGCCAAAAACTGCGGGCCCACGTGCGCGCCCGTCACCCCGCCAGCCTTCTCGATCGCGTCACGCACCTGGCGATACGCCGGGTTGGTAAACGCCTCCGGCGAAATGCCCTCAAAATAGCTGCCGGCCTTCTCCGGGTACTGCAGCGCAATCTTGAGCGCCTCGCGCTGCGGCCACAGCAGCGGATCCTGCGGGTTCGGCGGCACCAACGCGGGCGGCTGGCCCGGCGCGGCCTGCTGCTGGCGCTGTGGTTTCTGCCAGGTGCGCTGCTGCTTCTTCGGCCGACGGGCCTCCTCGCGGACCTGCTGGAGCACCTCGTCCGGGTTCGGCCAGCCCACCCAGCCGGCGAGCCTGCGTGCGTACTCCGTCTGCAGCACCTTGTCTCTGATACCGGCGACGACGGGGACGGTGCGTCGCAACGCCTGCAAGCGCCCCTCCGCCGTGTCCAGCGAATAGTCCTTCAGCAGGGACTCAATCACGAACTCAAAAATCGGGATTCTCGACGCCACCAAGTCCCGCAACGCGGAATCCCCACGCTCAAGGCGCAGGTCGCAAGGATCCAGCCCCTCGGGGGCGACTGCCACAAACGACTGCCCTGAAAACTGCTGGTCCCCCTGGAACGCACGCATCGCCGCTTTCTGGCCAGCCTCGTCGCCGTCGAACGTGTAAATCAGCTCGCCGCGGAAATAGTTGTCATCCAGCATGAGGCGGCGAATCACCGCCATGTGGTCCTTCCCGAACGCCGTACCACACGACGCCACCGCCGTCTTCACCCCAGCGGCGTGCATCGCCATCACGTCCGTGTAGCCCTCCACCACCACCGTCTGGTGATCCGTAGCGATGTGCTTCTTCGCCAAATCCAGCCCGAAAAGCACCTTGGACTTGTGGTACAACATCGTGTCCGCGGTGTTCATGTACTTACCCATCGGGTCATCCTCGAAGAGCTTACGAGCCCCGAACCCGATCACGTTGCCGGCCACGTCCTTAATCGGCCAAATCAGGCGGCGCCGAAACTTATCAATCGGCCCACGACGCCCCATACTCGAAATCCCGGCATCCTGGAGCTCCTGGGCGTCGAAACCCTTGCGAAGCAAGTGCTTCGTCAACGTATCCCAACCATCCGGGGCGTACCCGCACTCGAAGTGATAAATCAGCTCCTTCGAAAACCCGCGCTCCAGCAAGAAATTCCTACCGACTTCCGCCTCCGGGGTCTCCAACTGCTCACGGTAAAACTCGTGCGCCGCCTTATTCACCGCCAACAGGCGCGCGCGAGTCCCCGGCTTCACATCACGCCCACCAGTCGTCCCGCCCTGGTAATTGATGTGGTAGCCGATCTCCTGAGCAACCGCCTCCACCGCCTCCGGGAAGGACATCTGCTCCATCTCCATCAAGAAGGAAAAGACATCCCCGCCCTTGCCCGTAGAAAAGCAGTGGTAGTAGCCACGCGCCGGACGCACGTGGAAGGACGGCGTCTTCTCATCCTTAAACGGGCTCAAGCCCTTCAACGAGTCGTACCCAGCCGGTTTGAGCTGCACGTACTCGCCAACGATGTCCTCGATCGCCGCCCGCTCACGAATAGCCTCAATGTCACTATCCGGAATTCTGCCCCTAGCCATACGCACATCCTAACCCCCGGCTCCGACATTCAGGATGTGCGTACCGCTCCTAGAACAATTTCTCCACACGCGGCGTACCGACCGGCACAAGCCGCTGGCCGTCAACACGGTACGTGCCCTCGATGATCAGCGACGGTGCGGCCATCGCGTCGCGCTCATCGGCCGCGCCGTACTTGAGCATGACCTTGTCGCCTTCCGTTTCGAAGACGTAGAACGGCCTGCGCGCCTCTGGTCGCTGTGGCTCAATGGTGAGGCCATTCCCGTAAGGTCCGGTTTCTACAAAATTGAGGTTTTCGTCCAGCAGGAAGAGGCTCTGTGGCCAAGCAGTGCCTCCTGCATAGCACTGCGCTACCAGCAGAATGCGATCCTTCCCATCGACGTTGAGCCACTTCGCATTGACGCCTAATGGCTCGTCGAATGATTCCCCGATGCGGGTATTAATGTCTACAAACCCATACTTATACCGGACAGCAGACTCCTCCAGGCGCCCGTTAATAAGGCGTCCACCATAATGTCCGCACACCGCCGGAATTTTCATGTTTAGCATCTTGTGCTTTAGGTCGGCCGAAATATCGGGTGTGTGCTGGGGTTGATCCTTACCCTTGTCCTGATCCTTGTTCTTGCCTGGGTCCTTGCCCGTGTCTGGGTCTTTACCGCAGCCAAGGTCCCACTCCTTCTTCACCAATTCACTAGTCAGTTCCAGGCTCAAGAACTCCATCTTGGACCAACCGCCGAGTACTCCACCGAGTGGCGATTCCACAGTGATCTCACCCTTTGGCGCGTTCAGGGCCAACGACCCAGTGCATGTGTCGTTCTTTCGGTCGGCCTGACCCGCCAGACTTGCGCCAAGCGCGCCATTAAATGTCTTCCACAAAGCTGCGGTAGCCTGCACACCGGGCTCAAGCCGTGCGGTTAACGTGCTCTCAACCTCGCTAAATTCTGGTTTGAACGTCCCCGGGGAAGCTTCACGGGAGATTTGTTTCAAACTCCGACTATCTGCGTCATACTTAAACCCGATAACGCCCTCCTTCGAAGCTTCTAATGAGAAGCTCCTGGCCCGCTCAGCTGACAGTTCAAGTTCAAACGTTGGCTCAACACCAGTGTCCATATACACCCACACCGGTCCCACTGGGAACAGCCAAGGTCGCTTCTTGCCAAACCGCTTCTGCAAGTACTCCTCCGCCGCCTTACCCAAGTCTTCGCCCACGTCAATCTTTGACCCAGTCTTTACCTCGAACTTGGTGTAAATCTTCGTCTTGAGCTCAAAGCTCTTATCTGCCTCTTTCTCGACAGCTTCCTTATTGATGCCCAACTCTGGGCTCACGCTGACACCACCAGTGAGTTCCGCTTTCGACAAGGCATCCTTCTTCACCAGCCTCTTCGATTCCGCAAGCTTCTTCAGATCAGCTGTAAGCTCAAGCTTTGCTTCCTTTTCGGAATCCGCGGTCGGCATCGCATTGATCTGCGCGCCAGTCACTGGGTCGATGATCGTCATCGGCTCGGCAGTCATCAGGCGGCCCTGGAACTTCACATCACCCTTCGTGTACTCAATGATGTCATCCAGGATCGCAGGCTTCGTCTCCACCGTGACGGCGGTCGCCCCTTCTTCAACCTTGACGATCTTCGCCATCGCCGCCCCCGGGAACTTCGCGCTCGGCGGGATCGAAAGCACGTCGCCCTCGCGGAGGTGCAACTGCTCGAATGCCTGCTTGCTCAGTTCGAGAGTCGAACCGATCTGCCCGGCGCCTCTCGGGAACAGTGCTGTGGCTTGCTGCGTCGAAAAGTTCCGGGCCTGCGAATTCACCTTATAGACGGCCCCGTTATCCGCCCGGTACTCATCCGGCTTCAACCCCAACCGCGAGCTCCCCTCACCACTCGAGGATCCGCCCTGCCCGCCCTGGGCCTTCGTCACCGTTGCTGCAATCGTCGCGATAATCGCCAACAACCCAAGCACTGAGGCAACACCGACCAGCTCCCCAGGCAAGACGACATTCCCAATCCGCAACGGCTGCATCTTCGGCAGCTGCACACCTGCCGCATACGGATCCTCCACACTCGAACCAAACTCAGGCTCACTTGGCGCAGCCTGAACCGGAGCGGTCATCGAGCCCGCCCCCAATGCCAACGACACACCCACCGCAACGGTCGCGCGACGCCAGCCCCTCACATTTCTTCTCATGAGTTCCCCTTTACAGCGAATAGCTCCGCAACCAGCGCAAAGCCAAAGTCTTTTCAATTGTTGAAAGCAGCCTACAACAAATACACAGCTTCCACTACGACTTCTGCAAGGCAGTTCCTAACTGTTCTGCGGAGCCTGTGCCACAATGACTCAGCGTGAGCCGAAAATCGAAGAACACCGCCGTCGGCGCCGTCGTTGTCGCCGCGGCGCTCCTGATCAACACGTTCCTGCCCAACAAGGACGAGGGCGCCGCGTCGGGAGACCCCACCTCCTGCCCGAACCTCCCTGCAGAGGCCTGGGACACCATCAACCTCATCGAATCCGGCGGACCCTACCCACACCCGGAGGACGACTCGCGCTTCGGCAATTACGAGCGCACCCTCCCCGAGGAGCCACTCGGCTACTACCGCGAATACACCGTGGACACGCCGGGCGTCCACCACCGCGGACTTCGGCGCATCGTGACCGGCGGCGGAGCCGACGGCGTCGTCGACGAGTGGTACTACACCGACAACCACTACGACACCTTCTGCGAGGTGCAGTCGAGGTAACCAACTGGGGGAAGGTGGCGTCTCGAGCACACTCGGGGAATTGTGAACAAAATTGCTACACTGCCAACGCATGGGGGAATTCGCAGCGCTCAACGCACACATTCACAGCCTTCGGGGACGCACAGTACTAGCTCAGCGGCACAAACAGGCCGTCGCGAGCGGGACTATGGTGCAGATTGGGAGGTATGGGGCCGTCGAAAAGCGGTGGTGGGGCACGCTTGACCCCGACACCCGCCGCATCGCACGAGCTCTCATCCACGGCCGCGAAAACCGCAAAGCCGCCATCGTTGGGCGCACCGCCGCGCGCCTCCACCGCCTCCCCGTGCCGCACCTCGGCCGACAGCCCGAACTCACCGAAGTCGCGCTGCCCAACGGCACCTCCATCACCCGCAGCAAATGGCGCCCCGGCCTCCACTATCGACGCCAAATCCTCCACACCACCGACACCATCGCCGGAATCCGCGTCGCACCCCTGCCCGAAACCATCGCGGGCATCTTCAAATGGGAGCCACGCGCGCAGCTCTACCCCGTCCTCAACCACCTCAAACACATCGGCGGCCACGAGGACACCATCACCGCAGCCATCTGGGCCCTGCCCCGCCAACGCGACCGCAACACCCTCCAACTCTGCTGGGAGCGCGCCACCCACCACCCAATCGCGCCCGAGCTCAGCTATCTCGCCACCGCCCTCCTCTCCCACCACGCACTCCCCGCGCACTACTGGCACACCCAACCGCACCGCGTCATGTACGGCACCCACTTCGCCCTCGCACTCACCGACGCCCCACTTTTCGACGACCACTGCGCCCCCACCGAAACCAGCTGGGTCCGCACATTGCACGTCCCCGTGGAAGCACTCCACCGAGACCTCCGCGGCACGATCAACCTCATCGCCGACACCGTGCGCGCCACCTACCGAGGCCGCCCGCATTGCGACATCTGCCGGGGCCCGCGAGAACCACTGCAATATGCTGACAGCTCCCCACGCGACGCAAGCATTGAAGCCTACATCGCAAGGATTAGCAGATTCCCCGACGATGAGCGGCCCGAAGGCCTTCTTCCTGCGTGGTGATTTTGGGGTGGCATGTGTGCTCTCGAGCGGAGTCGGGAATTTGTGAACAAAATTGCGTGTGGTTGGAGTCACAAAATGCGCAATTCTATTCACGATTTTCCGAACAATCTCGCGAGGCATATCCCCACCCCACGCGAGCCGTCGCCGACGAGAACCTCCAGGAGAGTTCAGAAAACGCCGGAAATGAGCTGTGAGGTGTGGCATACTTTCCGCAGTTGTGACTCAAGACACTGACAGAAAGGCGACCGCATGAACTCGCTCTTCCTCGTACTCATCGGGCTGGCGATGCTGCTCACCGGGTACCTGCTCTATTCAAAGTTCCTGGGCCAGCGGGTCTATAAGCTCTCTGAGAGCTACGAGACCCCGGCGCACACTATGGAAGACGGTGTGGACTACGTGCCCACCAACAAGTACGTGCTGTGGGGCCACCACTTCACTTCCGTGGCGGGCGCCGCGCCGATTATCGGCCCGGCAGTCGCTGTGATTTGGGGTTGGCTGCCCGCATTCCTGTGGGTGACCTTGGGAACGGTGTTCTTTGCGGGGATGCACGACTTGGGGGCGTTGTGGGCGTCGCAAAGGCATAAAGGGCAGTCGATTGGCACGTTGTCTGGGCGCTACATCGGCGCGCGTGGGCGCAATCTCTTCCTCGTGGTGATTTTCCTGCTGCTGCTGATGGTGAATACTGCGTTCGCGGTGGTGATTTCGAACCTGCTGATTGCGACGCCGTCGGCGGTGATTCCGACGTGGGGCGCGATCCTGGTGGCGGTGTTGATTGGGCAGGCGATTTACCGCCTGAAGTGGAATCTGCCGCTGGTGTCGGTGGTTGGTGTTGTGGCGCTGTACGCGCTGATGGTGATTGGTGACCGCGTGCCGCTCGCGCTGCCGGAGACGGTGATGGGTATTCCGGACCGCGGTATCTGGATCATTTTGCTGTTCGTGTACGCGTTCATTGCGTCGATGCTGCCGGTGTGGGTGCTGTTGCAGCCGCGTGATTACATCAATGGGCTGCAGCTGTTTGTTGGTCTGATTATTCTGTACGCTTCGTTCTTTATTGTGCGTCCGGAGATTGTGGCGCCGTCGATTAATGAGGCGGTGCCGGAGGGCACGCCGAGTATCTTCCCGCTGCTCTTCGTGACGATTGCGTGTGGTGCGGTGTCTGGCTTCCACGGCATTGTTGCTTCGGGTACGTCGGCGAAGCAGTTGGATAAGGAGACGGACACACGCTTCGTCGGGTACTTCGGTGCGGTTGGTGAGGGCCTGCTGGCCCTCGGCACGATTGTGGCGACGACGGGCGGCTACAAGACGATCGCGGATTGGGAGAACGTGTACAACGAGTGGAACGCCGGTGGCGTCAACGCCTTCGTCGAAGGCGGCGGTGCGTTGATGAACCAGGGCCTGGGCATCCCGACGTCCCTGTCGGCCACCATCCTGGCCACCATGGCTGTCCTCTTCGCTGCGACCACGATGGACTCTGGTGTGCGTCTGCAGCGCATGGTCGTCGGCGAGATCGGCCAGATTATGGGAGTGAAGCTCTCCGGCCTGGCAGCCACGATCATCGCGGTTGGTGCTGCGCTTGGCCTGACGTTCTCGACGGGCCTGGACGGCTCCGGCGGCATGATCATCTGGCCGCTGTTCGGCACCACGAACCAGCTGATGGCCGGGCTGACCCTGGCAGTCCTGGTGGTCATCCTGACCAGGCTGCGTCGCCCGACGCTGCCACTGCTGATCCCGCTGGCGTTCGTGACGCTCATGTCACTGTGGGCGGCGGTGCTGCAGCTGCGCACCCTCTTCGAGGCAGGCAACTGGCTGCTGCTGGCGATCGACGTCGTCATTATTATCTGCGCGATCTGGGTCATCGTTGAGGCGATCACCGCGATCAGCAAGGCGCGCCGCGAGCCAGCCGTCGACTGGGAGGACACGCCGGTCCATGAGCCTGCGCAGTAAGCTGGCCGCGCTCGGCGCGGGCCTCAGCGAGTTCTACCAGGCGCCCTACCGCCGCGAATTCGCCCGCGCCGCACGCGAGGAGGACGACCTGTTCACCCTGCTGGTCGCCTCCGAAATGCTCGGCATCCCGAACCCCGCCAGCTACTACACACTCGAACTCCTCCCCCTGCTTTACGACGACTTCCACGCCTGGCACACCCGCATGGGCATGGAACACTCACCACTCGACGGAATCTCATGTTGCTAGACGCCCCAGTCATGTTCTTCGGCGGGAAAGGTGGCGTCGGCAAAACGACCATCTCCGCCGCCACAGCCGTGCGCCTCGCCGCGCACGGCCGCCGCGTCCTCTTAGTTTCGACGGACCCCGCACACAACCTCGGGCACATTTGGAACACCTCGCTTCACGACGCCCCCACCGCCCTCGAACCGAACCTCCACGCCATCGAGCTCGACCCGGCAACCATTACTTCACAGCACCTGCGCGCGGTCGGCGAATCGATGCGCGCCATGATGCCCGAACGCCTCCACCGCGAAGTGGACCGCCACCTGGAGATGTCACGGCACTCCCCCGGCATGCACGAGGCCGCACTCCTCGAGCGCATCGCGGACCTTGTCGCAGAGCGCGGCGACTACGACCACATTATCTTCGACACCGCCCCCTCCGGCCACACCTCCCGCCTCATGGCACTCCCCGAGGTCATGGCCGCCTACACCGACGGCCTCTTGGCCCGGCGCGACAAGTCAGACAAGTTCAGCGAGCTCGTCCGCGGGATGGGCGGCACTTCCGGGAACAGCGGCTCCCCCGTCGACCGCCGCAATCAGCAGATCCGCTCCACGCTACTGAAGCGCCGCCGCAAGTTCGAGCGCCTGCGCACTGTCCTCACCGATCCCGCCCAGTGCGTCTTCCACATCGTGCTGACCGCGGAGCGCCTGCCGGTCATGGAGTCGATGGAGTTCTACGAGGAGCTCACGTCCCACGGCGTGCACGTCGGCGGGGCCGTGGTGAACCGCTGCACGCCAGATGAGGCCGGCTCTTTTTTGGCGGGACGCCGCGAGGTGGAAGCGCGAGCGCTGGAGCTGCTGGACCTGCCAGTGCCGATCCTTGAGCTTCCGTGGCTTCCTGGCGAAATTGGCACGCGGGATGCGCTCGAGCAGATCGCTGGTTTCCTCTCCGCGTAGAGGTAGAAGGTGTTGTCTCGAGCGGAGTCGGGATTTTGTGAACAGATTTGCTTGTGCCCTGAGTCACAAAAATTGCAATTTTGTTCACGATTTCCCGAATAATCTCGTGAGGCATACCTCTAGTAGAAGCCGTCGAAGGCGGCGGCCTTCTTCGCCGTGCGCTCCAGGCGCGACTCCGTCATCGAAGCGATCTGGTCCACGATGACGCGCTCGCGCTCCAAATCCGTCTCGGCGGCCTCGAACCACTGCTGGAACATTGTGTCCAGGGTGCCCGGCGCGCCGGCGCGCAGGTACTCGTGGACGTGGAAGATGCGGTCGCGCTGCCGATCCTGGCGAGCGAGGTGCGCGGGCTCGTCCATCACGTAGAGCACGGCCACCGTTTTGAGGAGACGGACCTCTGCCTCCACGTCGGGCGGGACCACGAGGTTGCCGTGCTGTCTGCCCAGCACGTTGTTTGCTTCGTCGGTGAGCGTGGCCTGCGTGACCCCGCCGACGTAGCGCCCCACCAGCTGTGAGGTCAGCGCTTTGAGTTGGGTCCAGGACTGGAGGGTGAAGTCGAAGTCGGCGGCTGCGGCGATGGCTGGCAGGGCGCGGAGGCGGTCAGCGGCGTCGATGAGGGAGTCGGCCGTGCCGCCGAACGCGGCGGCACCTTTCTCGGCGAGGGCGGCGAGCTCGACGAAGTCCCAAAGGACTTGGAGGGACACGCGGGAGGAGACGATGCCGTCCTCGACGTCGTGGACGGAGTAGGCGATGTCGTCGGAAAAGTCCATGACTTGGGCTTCCATGGGTGGGCGGTTGTCGGTGTGTCCGGCGCGTGCCCAGGCGAGTATGGCGGCGTCTTCGTCGTAGGCGGAGTATTTACGGTTGGTGGAGCCGTCGGGGTTGGTGCGGGTCCACGGGTATTTGGTGGCGGCGTCGAGGCTGGCGCGGGTGAGGTTGAGGCCGTAGGTGGTGGCGTCGATAATTATTTTTGGTTCAAGGCGCGCGAGGATGCGCAGGGTTTGCGCGTTGCCTTCGAAGCCGCAGGGCGCGGCTTCGTTGAGGGCGTTTTCGCCGTTGTGGCCGTAGGGCGGGTGGCCGATGTCGTGGGTGAGGCCGGCCATTTCGCACAAGTCGGGGTGGAGGCCGAGTCCGGTGCCGATACCGCGTGCGATCTGCGCGACTTCCAGCGAGTGGGTCAGGCGTGTGCGTGGTGTGTCGCCGTCGCGGGGTCCGACGACTTGGGTTTTGTCGGCGAGGCGTCGTAGCGCGGCGGAGTGGAGAACGCGGGCGCGGTCGCGGGCGAAGGCGTCGCGGGTGTCTGCGTGGGGCGCGGTTTGGGCCCCTTTGGGGGCTTCGGGGGCGCGGCGTTCGACGTCTGCGGCGTTATAGGTGTACACGCCTTCTGAGCGTAAACGTTTCCGGCACGTTTCTGTATGAGCGACTACCCTCATTGGCATGACTAAGCGCAATTACCGTCTCTTGGCCGCTGCCCCGCTGTTTGTTGGGGGCGCGTTGCTGGCCGTCGCTCCGGTGGCGCAGGCTGCAGCGCCGTCCGTGTCTGTGCTGGCACTTCAGCCCAGCTTGTTGACGACGCCAGTCACCGACGAAGCTGGCGTCCTGACCGCTGGGGAGGTCTCCCAGGTTGAGGACGCTATCGCGCAGGTCAGCGCGCAGAAGGGTCGCTCGGTGCGGGTGGTGTTCCTCGATTCTTTTGCGGGCACGCCGCCGTCGCAGTGGACGGAGGACGCTGTGCGGGCCAATGGGCCTAACACGGCAGTCATCGCGATTTCTCCGAATGAGCGCGCGTACAGCGTGACCACTGGCGAGCAGTGGTCGTCAGCGGAGGCGGACGCGATTGACCAGGCTGCGTACGCGAGGTTGGTGCAAAGCGATTGGTCGGGGGCGGCGTTGGCCGCGGTTGAGGCGGCCGGCAGCTCAGGCGCGGGCTCGAGTGGCACTGGTTCGGGTTCAGGTGGTGGCGAGGCAACCGGCCTGATTGCTGGCGGTGCCGGGCTCGCCGCGGTTGCTGGTGGCGGGTACTGGGCTGTGTCGCGTCGTAAGAACAAGCAGCACCGGGAGGCACAGGTGGCGTCGGCACGCGAGCTGGCACCCGGCGATGCGGATTCGTTGAACCGCCTGCCTACCGCCACCCTGGACGCGGTGGCGCAGGAGACGCTCGTCACCGCTGACGAATCCGTACAGCAGGGTCAGGAGGAGCTGCGCCTGGCTACCTCCGAGTTCGGCGCGGACCGCGTGCGGCCGTTTACTGCCGCGATGAACTCGGCGACCACCGCCTTGCAGCGCGCGTTTCGCACCCAGCAGGCGCTGCACGACGCCATCCCGGAGACCGAGCCGGAACGCCGCGCCATGCTCATCGACATCATTACGTCTGCCCGCACCGCTGAGGCGTCGCTTCGTGCGAAGACGGAGGAGTTCAACTCGATGCGCGGTGTACTGATGCGCGCGCCGGAGGAGATCGAGAAGGTCATGCAGCGCACCGTCGATCTGCGTTCCCGCCTGGAGCCTGCGAAGCAGCAGCTCGCCGCGCTGCGCGAGCAGTACCCCGCACAAATGCTGCACTCCATCGACGGCAACGTTGAGCTCGCCGCCGAGTCCCTCGACGAGGCCGAGGCCCAGCTTGACAAGGCCCGCGGGCTCGCCGCACGCCCGGCCGGTGAGCAAGGTCCGCTTCTCGACGTCCTCTCCGCCGCCACCCGCGCCGTCGAGCTTTCCGACCACAACCTGTCAGCCATCGAGCACGCCGACGCGAACATCCGGACAGCGAAGGAGAACCTCTCGTCGCTGATCCAGGAAATCCGCGACGAGATCGAGCAGATCGCCCAGCTCAAGGGTGCACGCGCGCAGGGTGCCGACATCGACGTGGCTGCCCTCGACCGCGTCACCGCGACCGCCCGCAAAGCGATCGCAAACATCGGCGACCGCGACACCACCGACCCACTGAGCCTGTACGCCGACTTGAGCGACGTGGACGCCCAGCTCGACGCCGAAATCGAACGCGCCGAGGGCGCCGCCCACGACCAGTCACGGGCCCTGACCATGTTCGACCAGCAGATGCAGGTGGCCACCACCCAGATCCAGTCCGCGGAGGACATGATTCGTTCCCGCGGCAGGATTATCAGCTCGCAGCCGCGCACCCTGCTGGCCCAGGCGCAGCGCGAGTACGCGGAGGCCCAGCAGCGCCGCACCAGCAACACTCGTGAGGCCATCGAGTACGCCCGCCAAGCAACGACCACCGCGCGCCGCGCAATCCAGGCTGCAAAGGACGATCTGGATCAGTACCGCCGCGCCCAAGCCCGCGATACCGCGAACTCCATGGCGCAGGCCGTGCTGTGGGGCTCGATCCTGTCCGGCGGCGGCAACCGCGGGGGCGGCTTCGGGGGCGGAGGATTCGGTGGAGGCGGCGGCTTCTCCGGTGGCGGCGGTGGCGGCGGGATGAACACCCGCGGCGGCACTTTCTAACCGGCTAGTAGCCCTAGTAACGCAGCCTACGCGTGGGCGTATCCACGTACGTGAGCGCCCACGTTATAAACAGCAGGTCCCCCACAAGCGCCTCGGAAGCGCAGTCCCCCAGCACGGTCACCTCTAACTCCCCGTTGAGGTGGCCGTTTGTTGTCGCGACGGTGATGCCGCGGGCGTCGATAATGTCGCGGCGGCGCCCCCGGGTTCTGCGCACCGTGTACGGCCTGCCGCCGCATTCGGCGGTGTAGCGCGCCACGGTCAGACTGGTCTTGCGCAGCAGGTAGCGCTGGCCGCGCTCGTCGACTGCGCGCAGCGACGCGGGGGACGTCGACACCATGGTGATGCGGTGGCCGTCCGCGGTGATCGTGGCGCCCTCCACGGTTGCCACCGCCGCATCGGTTCCTTCGAGCGCCGCACCGCGCCACCACAACGTGGTCATTAGAGGAACATCACCAGCACGATAACTGCCGAGAACAGCAACAGCGTGCCGATCAGCGCATTCGAAATCCCGAGCTTCTTCGCCTCCAAGACCTCGCGGCTTACCCACGCCAACCCCGCCACGTCAGTGTCAGGCAGGGTGGTCTCGCCCTCGAACTCGAGGATTGCCTTGCGCACCCCGTTGTGGTCCTGGGTGAACTGCGCGACCTTCTCGCCGGCGGCGTCGTTGACCACCCAGTTCTTGCCCCACTCGTTGACCAGCACGTAGGAGCGCTCCCCGATATGCACAGGGATCTCCTTCGCGCGCGCCAAGGAAGCGGTGGCTTCCACCACTGTCTCACCGTTACACTTCGCCACCGCGCCGGACTCAGGGGCGACCAGCAGGTCCCACTGCTGCCCGCCCACCGTTGCGGACTCGTGTGTGAACTCGCCGAGTACCTCCGGGCCGGCCTCAGCCAACAGCTTCGGGGCGTCGCGCTGCGAGCGGTCCCAGCTTACGTAATGCATGGCGAGTGCCTCCTAGCAGCCGATTAGGCGGGTAGCCAGGTATGCCTCGAGCTCGTCGATCTTGACGCGCTCCTGCTCCATCGTGTCACGCTCGCGGACGGTCACGGCGCCATCCTCAAGCGAGTCGAAGTCGAAGGTCACGCAGAACGGCGTACCGGTCTCGTCCTGGCGGCGGTAGCGACGGCCAATCGCGCCAGAGGTGTCGTAGTCTACGTTCCAGTGCTGGCGCAGCTTCGCGGCAAGCTCCTCAGCGGGCTCGGCAAGCTCGGACTTCTTGGACAGCGGCAGCACAGCAACCTTCACCGGCGCCAGGCGGCGATCCAGCTTCAGCACCACGCGGGTATCCGTGCCACCCTTGGCGTTCGGGGCCTCTTCCTCATGGTAGGCGTCGACAAGGAAGGCCATCATCGCACGGCCAAGGCCAGCGGCTGGCTCGATGCAGTACGGCGTCCAGCGTTCGTTGGCGGCCTGGTCGAAGTAGGACAGGTCCTCGCCGGACTTCTCGGAGTGCGTGCGCAGGTCGTAGTCCGTGCGGTTCGCGATGCCTTCGAGCTCGCCCCACTTGGAGCCTGTGAAGTTGTAGGCGTACTCGATGTCGACGGTGCGCTTCGAGTAGTGCGACAGCTTCTCCTTCGGGTGCTCGTACAGACGCAGGTTTTCCGGGTTAATGCCCAGGTCGATGTACCACTGCAGGCGGTTATCAATCCAGTACTGGTGCCACTCTTCGTCCTCACCCGGCTTGACGAAGAACTCCATCTCCATCTGCTCAAACTCGCGGGTACGGAAAATGAAGTTGCCCGGCGTGATCTCGTTGCGGAAGGACTTACCAATGTTGGCGATGCCGAACGGCGGCTTCAGACGCGCGGACGTCATCACATTCTTGAAGTTCACGAAGATGCCCTGCGCCGTCTCCGGGCGCATGTAGTGCAGGCCCTCCTTGTCGTCGACCGGGCCGAGGTACGTCTTCATCAGGCCCGAGAACTCACGTGGCTCAGTCCAGTTGCCCGGCTGGCCCGTCTCCGGGTCCTTGATGTCAGCCAAGCCGTTTACTGGTGGGTGGCCGTGCTTCTCCTCGTAGGCCTCCAGCAGGTGGTCAGCGCGGTAGCGCTTGTTGGTGTACAGCGACTCCACCAGCGGGTCCGTGAACACCTCCACGTGGCCCGAAGCCTCCCACACCTGACGCGGCAGGATAATCGACGTATCCACGCCGACCGTGTCCTTCCTGGACTGCACCATGTGCTTCCACCACTGGCGCTTAATGTTTTCCTTCAGCTCGACACCGAGCGGACCGTAGTCCCATGCAGAACGCGTACCGCCGTAAATTTCACCGGCCGGGTACACAAGGCCACGGCGCTTGCAAAGGTTAACAACGGTATCGATCTTGCTGGCTGACATGAACACTCCTCATATATGGGTGATGCAAAAACTACCCGCTTAGTGTAGCCAATCCCCCAGACACTTAGCATCTACCCCACCACATTGGCGCCGTCCGCTACTCTGGGACGCACTATGCCAAGCTCGAATAACCCCGTCAGGAAACTCGGCCCGCGCATGACCCGCCAGCGCCAGGCCGTCGTGGACGCGCTGAAAGACATTGACAAGTTCAGCCCCGCCAAAGACATCCACGCGGCGCTGCTCGACCGCAACGAGCAAGTCGGGCTCACCACCGTCTACCGCACGTTGCAGGGGCTCGCGGAGATCGGCGCCGTCGACGTTATCCAAAGCCCAGATGGCGAAACCCTCTACCGGCACTGCCTCACTGAGCACCACCACCATCACCTCGTGTGCGTCAAGTGCGGCACCAGCGAGGAGATCGAGGGTGGCCCCGTCGAGTCCTGGGCTGAGGCCACCGCCAAAGAGCACGGTTTCACGCTCGTCGCCCACGAGGCCGAAATCTACGGCGTCTGCAGCGACTGCCAGGCCTAATCAAACTTATCGACGGCCCCTCCGAACCTCCTGTCACGCTTCGCATACTCGTAGACGGCGTCAAACATGTCGTCTTTAGTGAAGTCAGGGAAAAGCTTATCCTGGTAGACCATCTCCGCGTACGCCGACTGCCACAACAAGAAGTTCGACGTCCGCTTCTCCCCACTCGGGCGCAAGAACAGGTCCACGTCCGGCATATCCGGGCGATACATATACTTCGCGAACGTCTTCTCCGTAATATCCCCAGGCGTAATCTTGCCGTCCCGGGCGTCCTTGGCAAGCTGGCGGGCACCGTCGATAATTTCGGCGCGACCACCGTAATTAATGCACATCGCCAGCGTCAGCCCCGTGTTGTCCTGCGTGAGTTCCTCAGCGGCCTCGAGCTCGCGAAGCACCGAGCGCCACAGGCGCGGGCGGCGACCCGCCCACACAATGCGCACATTCTTCTCGTGCAGCTCCTCGCGCTGGCGGTGCAACACATCGCGCGAAAAGCCCATGATGAACCGCACCTCCGAGGCCGCGCGGCGCCAGTTCTCCGTCGAGAACGCGTACGCCGACAGCCACTCCACCGACCCCATCTCAATGCAGGCATCCACGCAGTCCAGCAGCACCGCCTCACCACGCTTGTGGCCTTCCGTGCGCTTCATGCCGCGCTCCTGTGCCCACCTACCATTACCGTCCATCACCAACGCAATATGACGAGGAATAAACTCCGGGGAAATCTGCGGTCTGCTCATGGGAAACATTATGCCTGCTTCATCACTCGCAAACTTGTTAACCCCGCCCCCAAATAAAACTGCAGGTGAGCAGACGTCGCCCGGTGCACCTGCTCCGCGAACTCCTCCGAACACACATGATCGTGCTCCAACAGCCACATCGAATGCAGCACCTCCGGGTCCACATCCATCGCCCCCGGCGGCCTGCACAGCGTGCACACCGCGCCACCCGCCGCCGCGTGAAACGCCTTATGCGGCCCCGGCGCCTGACAGTTCGCGCAGTTAAACAGGCTCATCTTCCAGCCCGCGTGCGCCGCCGCCTTCAACAAGAACGCGTCCAACACCAAGGTCGGGTGCGTCGGCGACTGCAGACGCTCGAAGCCCTCCTGCAGCAGCACAAATAACTCCGGATCCCCCTGATCAAAGGACAGCTTCTCCGCAGCCTCCAACATCGCGCAACCCGCCGCGTACCTATCGAAGTCATCAATGATCGCGTGACCATAAAACGCGACGGTATCGGCGCTAGTGATCGTCGATAAGCCTCTGCCCGGATAAACCTGCACATCCACCTCGACGAACGGCTGCAAGCGCGACCCGAACCGCGACCGCGCCTTGCGCACCCCCTTCGCCACACCCCGCACCAAGCCATGATCGCGCGTCAACAACACAACAACGCGATCCGCCTCCCCGAAATCGTACGTGCGCACCACAAACGCACGATCACGCCACGACGGCCTCCCCGCCCCGCGACCTCTCCTAGAAGCCAAGACGCCCCAACGCCTTCGGGTCCTCCTGCCAGTTCTTCAACACCTTCAGGCGCACATCCAAGTAGACGTTCTGGCCCACAAGCTCCATAATCTGCTTCCGCGAACGGTGCACAATCCCACTCAAACGACGCCCACCAGGCCCCTCAATAATCCGCTTCTGGCCAGGCCGCTCCAAAAACATCACCGCATAAATCATCATCCGATCCGGGCGCTCCGGATCCGGATGCATCTCATCAATCTGCACCGCCACCGAGTGCGGCAACTCCTCACGCAAACCACTCAGCGCCTCCTCACGAATCAACTCCTCAATCCGCGCCTCGACGCCCTCATCCGTCACCTGATCAACCGGATAAAACCGCGGCCCCTCCGGAAGCTTGCTCACCAGCACATCCAACAGCACGTCCAGCTGCACCCGGTCCTTCGCAGACACCGGCACCAACTCCACGTCCTTACCCAAGTACTCGTGCATCTCCAACAGACGCTCCCCCACCACGTCCTTCGGCACCTTGTCCAACTTCGTCACGATGCCCACAATCGGCGTCTTCGGCTTCGCCGCCCGAATCTCCTCCAAAATGTAGCGATCCCCCGGCCCCAACTTCTCATCCGCAGGCACCGTAAACCCAATCACGTCCACATCCTGGTACGTATCCTTCACGATCTCATTCAGCCGCTGCCCCAACAACGTCCTCGGCCGGTGCACCCCCGGCGTATCCACCACAATCACCTGCGCATCCTCCCGATTCACCACCCCACGAATCGGACGACGCGTCGTCTCCGGCTGATCCGCCATAATCGCAATCTTCTCCCCCACCAACGCATTCATCAGCGTCGACTTGCCCGTATTCGGCCTGCCCACAAAACTCACAAAGCCGGACCGGAACCCCTCCGGGGTCTTTGTGAAGCCCGCGTAGTCGGTGGTGCTTGGCACTGGGTTCGCGTCGGTGTTCGCGTTTGCGTCTGCTGGTGCGTTGGACAAGTCCGGGAACTCCGGGAAGTTTTCGCTCATAGTGCAGAAGTCTACCCTGTGCGCTTGCAGGTGCTGCGTTGCTGCTGTTCGCGTTGTCGCTGTTTGCGTTCCGGTCGAGGTATTAAAAGCGCGCGATGCCGGTCAGTGAAAATCGGCCGGGCTGGGCGAAAATGCGCGACCGAGCGATGACCCTGTCATGCGGTGAATACACCACGGGCTAATAGTTCTTCCATCATTGCACGCGGACGCCGACCACCCAACACCACCCGCGGTGTGTCATTGAGCTCATCTTCCACGCATGGCTAGGCGTGTACGTGGCTATGTAACACATGCCAAGGCTTCAAATGGTGAGTCGTGGAGTGCGCAGCGTGCGACGACAACCGAACGCAAGGCCTTGGCAATCATGGGCCGTCGAGGCGGGAAAACTGCTGAACGCTGGAAAACAGACCCCAACGGTGAATACGCACAAGTACAACGAGAAAAGCTTGAGAAGACACACAAGCGAAAGAAAATGCAGCGCCTAAACAACCGGCAACGGGTTGGACAGTTCGTTACCTCATATTGGATTGAAACAGACCTGTTTCCGTCCTGGAAAGAGATACAGGACGAAACTGGACTACCGCGGGCTACCGTGGCTCGCCACATGGCGGTGCTTAAAGAGTCTGGGGAACTACCAACCGTTTAGGGGTCTCATACTGTAAGCAATATACGGTTCCCCGGCCGTTAGGCCGTGAAGTCTTTTAGGGCTTTTTCTTTCACGAAGACTTTTATATCAGTATCAGAGCTTCAAAGCGACGCTGGAGACTTAACAGAGGAAGGATCAAGTCATGGTTAACCCGCAGGTGTTTAAGCAGTGGCAAAGCACCATAATGCAAAGAGAGGCTCACATCGACGCTAGATCCGAAAAGACAGGCCAGAGCAGGTACATAAAGGCAATGCTGCCCCTCTGCTCGTGAGTGATCCCGTGATCGCGCCCATCGTAAACAGCAAAGCGATAAACAGTTCTATAATGTGATGCAAATAACAAAATAGAATATTGACAATCTGCTTGTGATGCGTTAGATTAGTTCATGTGCAAAGCAACCAGGCTTCGCATCTCGATAAACGGGACTAGCCCGGATGGGCTGGTGGATACCTTGGCTGGAAAGTCTTGTGGATTTCCTATATCGGACGACAACGTTCGGTCCCCCTTGTGTAAACACACGATCGAGCCAACTACGTCCGAAAGGAAAATTCATATGTCTTTTGACAATTTCAACACCTCTGGCCGCACCGCAGTTCTGCGCATTGAAAACGTCAACGACGCCAATATTGGCCCACTTCGTCGCCTGCAGGGCACCGTCAAAACGCAAGCTCTGATCGACCTGATCGCCCAAGAAGAGCTACTTGCCAACCCACGACGTCCCAAGCAGACATCTATCACGAAAGAGATTCTCGAGACGCTCCAGACGTCCCCAGAGATGATGCCGTACTTCTCCAAAGGCCTGCTGATTGGCTGCTCAGAGGTCGAGGAGCGTGACCGCAGCCGCTACCAGTTGCACTTTAACGATGAGGAACGTGAAGGTGTTCTTGATGGTGGCCATAACCTCATGGCTATTGCACTAGCTGTACTTTCCGCTATCGGCATCTCCGAGACCACGTTGCGAAAGCTTAAGTACTGGGATCAGCTCAAGGAATGCTGGCAGAAGCACCTACGCGACATTGAGGCGTTCAAGCGCGACGGAGACGACCCCCTGCTTGAAACGCGCATCCCAGTCGAGATCGTTTCACCTCGTACAGACAGTCAGGAAGATACAGGGGTTAATGAATTTAACAACCTGATCTTGAGCATCTGTGCTAACCGTAACCAAAATGCCCAATTGGCCGCCGATGCTATTGCGAACCAAAGTGGTGTCTTTGACTACCTCAAGGCCTCATTGCCGCAAGCTTTTGCAGAGGAAGTTACATGGAGTACGAATGACAACAAGCGTGTTGATCCGCGCTTATTAGTGTCGCTGACGTGGGTAGCACTATCCGAAGTGCCTACGCTCGAGGACTATAACGTACAACCACTGCCAGCTACGTCCGCCTACTCCAGCAAGGCCGAAGCATTATCACGTTTCACAAAGCTTCTTGAAGCGCCTGGCGCTGCCGAGAAGACAGATGACGGAAAGAGCTACGTTGTCCTTGACACCTACATCGATTCCGCTTTCGCCATGACTACCCAGGTTCTAGAATGCCATGACATTATCTACAAGGGCTACAAGGACGCTTATAACGCGACGGGTGGCGCTTTTGGGCGCATCGGAGCTGTCAAAAAGGCGTCAAAGGGCAAAACAGCGACGCTGTACTCTAATGAAGTCATTGAGCATGAAGTTCCACCGACAGGTTTCCTCAACCCTGTTGTATTCAGTCTTCGCGCCCTCATTAGAGCAGACAAGGAAAGCAAAGCGCTCACCTGGCTCGTTGATCCAGTCGAATTCTTCGCCAACAAGAGCAACCTTGAGAGCATCATTGCTGCGGTGAGGCCAATCATCGAGATGGCCAATTGGAATCCAACTACTGTGGGAAAAAACACTGCTGCATACAATGCGGCTTACGATAAAGCGCGCAACCTGGTGCTTGAGAGGATGCTCGGCTAAGCCCGGCTGCTAAAAGATTGTTGAAGCGCGGACACTCACAGGTGTCCGCGCTTTCGCTACATGGCAGAAAACTGTTGGTGGGCGACTTGAATCACGTCTATGTTTCGCGAACACCTTGACGTGGAACACCTTCCCCGTTCCAAGCCTGGACGATGAAACCAAGCAACGGATTATCGACGCAGCCAATAAAGCCCTCGCAGCACGCAACCTCCACCCTGAATGTTTTCTAGCTGAGTACTACAACCTCTTGGTGTTGGGCCCAGCGCTTGCTAGAGCTCATGATGCGTTGGACCGTGAAGTAGATAGGGTCTTTCAGGTGTTAGGACCACAGATTTAGTAACGCCGTGGTGAGCAACCAGTAACGCCCGGGTGAGTATCGAGTAACACCCGGGCGTCAACCATGAACAACTACCGCGAATTGGCTTCTAGGCGCGTGTTCGGACCTTCCAATGTGATGATTTCAGCGCCAACGACAAGCCGATTGAGTATCGACTCGGCGATGACAGCATCTGGGATGGACTTGTACCACTCATCGGGCGTGAACTGGGAGGTGACAATGGTTGATCCCCGGTGTTCACGCTCAGCAAGAATGTTGAGCAGCTGGTGTGCTGTGGCAGCATCAATCGGCGTTGTTAAGAAGTCATCAAGCACGAGTACGTCTGCCAGGTGTAAGTCTTGAAGAAACTCCATGCGTGCTGTGTCATCATGGCGTAGCACCATGAGCTGGTTGGCCAGGGTGTCTGTGCGGAAGAAACGGGCAGAGTAGTCGTTTCTGCACGCAGCGGTAAGCAATGCTTGGGCCAGGTAGGTTTTGCCGACGGATGATTTGCCGAGGATGACAATGCTTTGCGTTTTTTGACACCATTGTGGCAGTGAGCGAGTCTGGTGATTTGCTCTTTGTTGAGGTTGCGGCCGGGTGTGTAGGTGATGTCTTCGATACATGCATCGAGATTTGGCGATCGGGATGCTTTGAGTATTTTGTTGACTCGTCGTTCACGCTTGGCCACGACTTCTTTATCAAGTGCGTAGAGCACCTTGTCAGAAAAGCTCCACGAGTCGAAGATGGGATCTGCTGCAATATCAATGATGGTTCGGCCGAAGACCGTCATACGCAGATCGGTAAAGACAGGCAGGATCGATTCATTGGGGTTGGTCGCTTGCCGCTTCCAATGGACAGATATTTCACCAGCAATCTTCGGCAGCCTCTTCCAGATGGTGAAGCCCAAGGAAGCACTCCGTAGCGACGGTGAACACTACACCTCAGAGACCAACATCTTAAAGACGCTGGAACCTCTCTTCCTTAACGAGCTACGAGCGGAAGCTAAGCGCCTCATCGAGACCAAAACCGGAAGTGTGAAGAAGCAGCTAGAAAACCTACGCGCATTCCGCGACTCGCTGGCTACACACGTATTCATGGACCCGGATGGGCTTTTAATCGCACGCTTTGAGCAAAACGGGCGCAAAAAAGGCACGAAAACGGCGCGAAAAGAGCGCGAAAACGCCGGCGGAACTGCCGACGCAAACGGCTAGAGCGCCTCGACCTCGAACTGCAGCTGAGGGTTGGCGTAGGCGTCCTGGGACTCGACGAGCAGGAGCTCGGCGGAGTCGGCGTCGTAGGTGCGCTTGAGCAGGTCGTAGACGGAGCTGGCGGTCTTGGCCAAGGCGTCGGCGGCGTTGCCGCCGCGCAGGTAGTGGCCGGTGAAGAGGGCTGCGGTGACGTCGCCGGAGCCGTTGCGCTTGAATGGCAGGCGTGGGGTGCGCACGATCCACTTGCCGTGGTCGTCGACGGCAATCATTTCGATGGTGTCGTCGGGCGCGTCGGCGCGCTCAACGGAGGTGACCAGGACGGTGGAGGGGCCCATCTCGCGGGCGGCGTCGACAGCGCGGAGGGTGGAGTCCAGGTCGGTGACGTCTTGTTCTACGAGGTAGCCGAGTTCGAACTGGTTGGGGGTGATGAGGTCGGCGACGGGGACGACGCGGTCGCGCAGGAGGGGTGGGATGTTGTCGGAGACGAAGCAGCCGGATTTGGCGCTGCCCATGACTGGGTCGCAGGCGTAGATGGCGTCCGGGTTGACGGCTTTGACGCGGGCGACGGTGTCGATGATGACGTCGGCGATGTCGTCGCCGCCTTGGTAGCCGGAGAGGATGGCGTCGACACGCGGGAGGGCCCCGCGCTCCTCGATGCCGTCGATGATGGCCGCAACCTCCGTGGCTGGGATCATTGAGCCTTTCCAGGAGCCGTACCCGGTGTGGTTGGAGTAGTTGACGGTGTAGACGGGCCACACTTCGTGGCCGATGCGCTGCAGTGGGAAGACGGCGGCGGAGTTGCCTACGTGGCCGTAGGAGACGGCGGACTGGATCGACAAGATATTGCTCATGGGGATAAGCGTACAAACCTGACGGCTACTTGTCTTCAGAACCCCCGTCTGAATCTTCCATGGGTGCTTCGGCGGGTTCGGGGACCTCGATGAGCACGCTACGGGTCTTAATGCGTCCGCGCCGGTCGCGGCCGCCTTCCGCGGTATAGCGTAGGCCGTCGTGGACGATGGCGGACCCCGGCAGCGGCACGCGGCCCAGCTCGTAGGACAGCAGGCCTGCCACGGTGTCGACGGAGTCGGTGACGTCCTCTTCGAAGGCGAGCTCGTAGTCGAGGTTGTCGGCGAGGAAGTCGACGAGGTCGTCGAGAGGCAGGCGTGCCTGGGCTCGCAGGGTGCGCGCGGCGACGAACTCGATTGGGGCGTCTTCGTCGTCGTCGTATTCGTCGGTGATTTCGCCGACGATTTCCTCGAGGAGATCCTCCATCGTGAGCAGGCCGGCGACGTTGCCGAACTCGTCGATCACGATGGCGATGTGCGTGTTCACCCGCTGCATGTCTTGCAGCAGCACGTCGAGCGGCTTGGAGTCCGGGATGAACAGCGGGTCGCGCATCAGGGTGGACAGGACGGTGTCCGGCGCCACTGGGGTACCGCTGGGCCCGAACATGTCCTTCAAGTATGCGACGCCCACAATCTCATCGACGTTCTCCCCGATGACGGGCACGCGGGAGTGCCCGGAGCGCACCATCAGCGTGGTTGCCTGGCGGGCGGTCTTCGCCCCTTCAATCCAGATCATTTCGGGGCGCGGCACCATGATTTGGCGGGCGTGGGTGGAGGCGAGGTCGAAGATGTTTTGGATCATGCGCCCCTCGGTGGTTTCCACCACGCCTTTCTCCTGGGCGATGTCGACCATCTCGCGCAGCTCCACTTCGGTGGAGTACGGGCCGTCGCGGAAGTCCTCGCCGGGGTGGAACAGGTTGCCCACCCAGATGAGCAGGCGTGAAACTGGACCGAGGACCCGGTTGACAATGATCAGCCACGGCGCGGCCTTCAGCGAGATCGTGTAGGGGTTGCGGCGCCCCGCGGTGCGCGCAAATACGCCGATGATGCTGAACTGCAACAGTGTCACCGACGCGACGGCGGCGATGATCGCCCACGCGTCGGAGGGGATCAGATCCATCGCCAGCATGGCGGCGAAGACGGCTGCAACGGCGTCGAGGACGGTGCGCAGCATAACCAGCATGTTGATTTGGTTGGCGCGGGCGTCGACAACTCGGGCGAGCGCCTTGGCACCGGAGACGTCGTCCTTGACCATGGTTTCTACGCGGGCGCGCGAAATCGGGGTCAGCGCCGATTCGACCGATCCGAATAGGCCGGAAAGCAGCAGCGCAATCACGGCGACGACGCCGTAGGCAACGGTGAACTCCATTTAGTCGCGGCCCTTCATCATGCGGTCGAGCTCCTCGCGGTCGGCGGCTGAGGGAAATGCATGGGCGCCGGTCGGCTTGGGCTGGTACTCGATGCCGCGTGCCGCCAGCGAATCGTACCAGTCCGCGAGCAGCTCGTTTTGCAGCGAGAACATCTCGCGTTCCTCGTCCGGCATGACGTGGTCGTAGCCGAGTAGGTGCAGCACACCGTGGACGGTGAGCAGGGCGAGCTCGTGGCCGAGGTCGTGGCCTGCCATCTCCGCCTGCTTGCGGTCGAAGGCCGGGCACAGGATGATGTCGCCGAGCATCGCCGCGCCGAACGGGGACGCGTCCGGGCGTCCGCCGCCTGGAGTGAGCTCGTCCATCGGGAAGCTCATGACGTCCGTGGGCCCTTCCAGATCCATCCACCGGACGTGGAGGTCAGCCATGGTGGCTTCGTCGACAAGCGTGATGGTTGCCTCCGTGTCTGGGTGCACATCCATGGCTTGCAGGGCGAAGGAGCAGACATCGACGAGCATTTCCTCGTTGACGTCCGCCTCCCCCGATTCGTTGAGGACTTCAATACTCACTGTCTTGCCTCTTCTTCGCGTTGTTTTCGTTCGTAGCGTGCGGCGTTGCGCGCGTCGTGCTCGTCGTAGGCCGCGACGATCCGGGAGATCAGGTGGTGGCGCACGACGTCTTCTGCGCGCAGGTCCTGGAAGGAAATGCCCTCGATGTCGCCGAGGATGCGGCGGGCGACGCGCAGGCCGGAGACCGTGCCTCGTGGAAGGTCAACCTGGGAAATATCGCCAGTGACCACCATCTTCGAGCCGAAGCCCAAGCGGGTGAGGAACATCTTCATCTGGGAGCCGGAGGTGTTCTGGGCCTCGTCGAGGATGACGAACGCGTCCGAGAGTGTGCGCCCGCGCATGTACGCCAGCGGGGCGACCTCAATGATGCCGGCCTCGATAAGCTTCGGGATGGCTTCCGGGTCCATCATGTCGCGCAGCGCGTCGTAGAGCGGCCGCAGGTAAGGGTCGATCTTGTCGCTGAGCGTGCCCGGCAGGAAGCCGAGCTTCTCCCCTGCCTCGACGGCGGGGCGGGTCAAAATGATGCGCTTGACCTCTTTATTGTGCAGCGCCTGCACGGCCTTCGCCACGGCCAGGTACGTCTTGCCGGAGCCGGCCGGGCCGATGCCGAACGTGATGGTGTTGTCGTCGATCGCGTCGACGTAGGCCCGCTGGCCTGCCGTCTTCGGCCGGATGACCTTGCCTCGGCGCGAGATGATCTCCGCGCCGAGCAGCTCCGCCACCGACTCCGGCGACTCCACCTCCATCAGCGAAATCGCGTGCGTGACGGTATCCGCGGTAATGGGGACGCCGCGTCGCGCCATCGACTCGAGCTCGTCGAGCACCCGCAGCGCGTGCGCGACCACCACGGCCGGGCCCCGCACGGTCACCGCGTTGCCGCGCGCGTGCACGTCGGCGCCGAGGTGTTGGTTGAGCACCCGCAGGTTCGTGTCATTAATACCGAGCACGTCCTGGGTGTATACAGAGTCAAGCTCAATGTTGCGCGTGACCAAAGGTTCCATGTCGCCTAACCCTACCAGCGCGTCGTCAGCGCACCGATTGCGCATAGTGCGGCAAAACCGGCGCTGGCGGTGCGCAACACTTCCGGCCCGAGGGTGACAGCGCGGGCGCCGATGAGCTCGAGTTCGTCCTCGCCGATGCCTCCCTCGGGGCCCACGATGAGCCAGATGTCCCGCCCGAACTCGACGGTGGTCAGCGGCACGGCCGCGTCTTCGTGCAGCACCAACGCCTGCTTCTCGACGCCCCCTTCGCCCACCTCGGCAAGCAGGTCCTTCAGCTGGTTCGTGGTCACAGGGTCTGCGACCTGCGGCACCCATGCCCGGCGCGCCTGCTTCGCGGACGCGATCGCCTGGTGCTGCCACTTCTCCACCTGCTTGGCCTGCTTGGCGGCGGGCCAGCGCGCGATGGTGCGGTGGGAGATCCAGGGGACGATGGCGTCGACTCCACCTTGCACGGCGAGGTCCACGGCGAGCTCTGCGCGTTCGGACTTCGGCACCGCCTGCACCAGGGTGACGCGCTGCTCAGGCGCGGACACGGCGCGGACTTCGAGCACGTCGCCGCGCAACTGCTGCTTGTCGCTGTGGCGGACGATGACGTCGGCGACGGTGCCGGCGCCGTCGGTCAGCGCGATGTGCTCGCCGGGCTCGATGCGTTTGACGAAGGCGTGCTTCGCCTCGTCGCCGTCGAGGGTGCCGCTGGCCGGGTCGGGGGTGAGGAAGTACGGGACGCTCATTTAGCGGCGGAACCTGTCGCGCATGCGGGAGAAGAAGCCTTCGTCGCGCTCGTCGTCGTGGTGGACGCCGGTGGCGTCGCCGCGGGCGTCGCGAAGCTGCTCGAGGCTGCGGCGCTCCTCGCCACTGAGGTGCGTCGGCACGACGACCTGGATGTGGGCGATCATGTCGCCGTGGCCCTCGGCGCGCAGGCGTGGCATGCCCTCGCCCTCGAGGCGGACCTCGTCGCCGGGCTGGGTGCCGGCCGGGATCTCGATGGTGGTCGTGTCACCGGCAAGGTTTTCGACGTCAATGCTGGTGCCCAGCGCGGCGTCGTACATCGGCACGTTCAGGCGCAGGTGCAAGTCGTTGCCGTCGCGCACGAAAATCTTGTGTGGCGCGGTCTGTACCTCCACGTAGAGGTCACCGGCGGGACCGCCACCGTGGCCGACCTCGCCCTGCCCCGCCATGCGGATGCGCATCCCGTTGGCGATACCCGCCGGGATCTTTACCTTCAGGTCGCGGGTGGCGCGCACCCGACCGTCGCCGGCGCACTGGCGGCACGGATCCTGGATCACTTCGCCGTAGCCGTGGCACTTCGGGCAGTCGTGCGTGGTCATCACGTTGCCCAGGAAGGACTGCTGCACTTCCTGCACCACGCCCTGGCCCGCGCAGTAGTCACACTGCACGGCCTTCGCCTCAGACTCGGAGCCGGTGCCGTGGCACTTCTGGCACAGCACCGCGGTATCCACGGTGACCTCCTTGGTCACGCCCGCATAGGCGTCCTCCAGGGTGATCTGGGTGCGCAGCAGGGCGTCGTTGCCCGGCTGGACGCGCGAGCGCGGCTCGTGGCTGCGCCCGCCGCCGCCGAAGAAGGCGTCGAAAATGTCGCCGAAGCCCCCGAAGCCACCGCCACCGGCGCCGCCCATGCCGCCCTGCTCCATCGGGTCGCCGCCGCGATCCACGATGCTGCGCTTCGCCGGGTCCAGCAGCACCTCCTGCGCCAGCGAGATCTCGGCGAACTTCTCAGCCGCCTCATCAGACGGGTTCACATCCGGGTGGTACTTGCGGGCGAGCTTCCGGTACGCCCTCTTGATTTCCTGCTCGGTCGCCTCTCGGTCAACGCCGAGGATGCCGTAATAATCACGAGCCACTAGTTAGTTCCCTTTCAACACTTCGAAGTTATTCGCCCCGCAAAATGCGACTGATGTACTGAGCCACGGTGGCAACCTTTTGCATGGTACCCGGATAGTCCATATGTGTCGGACCGACCACCCCAAGGCCGCCGAGCGCCTCGTCGCCAGCTCCATATGCAGTACTAACAATGGAGGCCTGAGAAAATTCCTTTTCCTCATTCTCGTTGCCAATACTGACCGAGACGTGCTCCAGCTGCTGCGCGTTCGCCAACAGCTTCAGCACGATCACCTGCTGCTCCAGCGCCTCAATCACGCTGTGCAGATCCACCATCCGGTTCACGCTCAAGTTCCCGGCGCCCGCGATGAGCAGCCGGTCGGTTGTGGTCTCCACCAGCGTCTCGATGAGCACCGCCGTCGCCCGCTCCACCGCATCCGCGATAACCGGCGGCGCCTGCGCGTGCAGCATCTTCAGCGCGGCGGAGGCATCGCGCATCGTCTTGCCCACCAGCACCGTATTGAGCAGGTCCCGCAGCAGGAACACCCCGTCGGTGCCCAGCGGCGCGGCGAGCTCCACGTTGCGCTGGTCCACGCGCCCGGTGTCCGTGATCAGCACCAGCAGCAGCCGCGTCGGTGACAGCGCCACCACCTCGCAGTGCTTCACACGAGACACGTTCAGCGTCGGCAGCTGCACCACCGCCGCCTGGTTCGTCAGCTGGGCCAGCAGCTGCACACTGCGGCGCAGCACGTCCTCCATGTCCACGCCGTGCTCAAGGAAGTCCAAAATGGCGTGGCGCTCCGCTGTGGACAGCGGTTTGACATCGTGGAGGGCGTCGACAAACGCGCGGTACCCGGCCTCCGTCGGGATGCGCCCCGAGGACGCGTGCGTCTGCGTGATGTAGCCCTCGCGCTCCAGCACGCTCATGTCGTTGCGGATGGTCGCCGAGCTGACCTTCAGCCCGTGGCGCTCCACCAGCATCTTCGATCCGACGGGTTCCTGCCGCGCAATATAGTCGGCGACGATTGCGCGCAGCACCCGCTGTCTGCGATCATTCGCTGCACTCATTAGCACTCTCCTTCGTCGACTGCTAACTCATACTACTCTGCCTCTTCGGCAGCCAAAATGTCCGTCACGATCCCGTCCGCCAGCAAGCGCCCGGCATCAGTCACGGCCACGCGCTCACCCGCAGTCAAAAGGCCCGCCGCCACATACTTCTCGACGACCCCCTCCGCCCCCTCACCAATCAGCCCCCGAGGCACGCCCTCCTTCAGCCGCAGCCCCAGCATCACCTGCTCCTCGTGCCGCTCCTGCGGCGTGAGCGTCTCCCCGCCGTCAATCGGCAGCGTGCCTTCGGCGAGCATCTGGTTGTAACGTTCCGGCCGCTTCACGTTCCAAAACCGGCGGTCCCCAATAAACGAATGCGCCCCCGGACCCGCGCCCCACCAGTGCGCGCCACGCCAGTACAGCAGGTTGTGCTGGCACTCCCCGCCTGGCCGCGCCCAGTTGGACACCTCGTACCAGCCGAACCCGGCCGCCTCCAAGGTGTCGGCGATCATCTCGTAACGGTCCGCGTACACATCCTCCTGCGGCGCGGGCAGCTCACCGCGGCGGATCTTGCGCGCCATGGCGGTGCCGTCCTCCACGATCAGCGAGTAGGCGCTCACATGGTCGACGCCCGTCGACAGGATGGCGTCGAGGGTGCGGCGTACGTCGTCGTCCGTTTCCGTCGGCGTGCCGTAAATCATGTCCAGATTCACGTGCTCGAAGCCGGCGTCGAGGGCCTCCTTGGCCGCCGCGACCGCCCGCCCCGGCGTGTGTTTCCGGTCCAACACCCTCAGCACCGACGCCGACGCCGACTGCATCCCCAACGACACCCTCGTAAAGCCGTGCTCCAGCAGCCCCGCGAAGTACGCCGGATCCGTCGACTCCGGGTTGGACTCCGTCGTCACCTCCGCCCCCGCCCGGATGCCGAAGGTGTCCCGCACCATCGACAACACCCTGCCCAGTCCATCCGCCCCCAACAGCGAGGGCGTCCCTCCCCCAATAAACACCGTGCTCGCCTCAGCCACGCCTGGCTGCTGCGCCGCCAGCTGCAGCTCCTTTTCCAGCGACGCCAGGTACTCCGCGTGGGAGCTTTCCACCTCCGTCGGCGTATAGGTATTGAAGTCACAGTACCCACACCGCGTTGCGCAAAACGGCACGTGGATATAGACGCCAAAGTCGGGCTGTGATTGCTGCGCTGTGTTCATACCTCGCAATTGCAGCAGACCGGGGCCGAGTTTGCGAATTGTGTTCGAGGCGCGCACCAAATTCCGACCCCCAATCTGTCTAGCACTTTTTCACCAGGGGTTATTTTGGTAGCACGATTCAAAATGAAGGAATTTGGTGCGCCCCGAAACTACTTAGACACCAAATTCCCTCACAAACCATCAGCGAACTGGGGAAACGCAAACCCCCGCCCTCAAAATGAAGGAATTTGGTGCGCACCCCCTCGTGCCACAGACCTACGCCCCGCGTCGGCGGCGCTTCGCCGCCACCTTCGCCACTATGGCGTCCACCCGGGCGCGCTCCTCGAGAAACTGTGGCGGGGCGACACCGCGCATCGTGCGCACGAACGCGGGGTGGTCGATGCAGACGGTTTCCATCCAGCCATCGACAGCAGCCTCGACCAGCTCGCCGACCCGCGCATACAGGTGCGGCAGGCTCACGGCGCCCAGTTCCCGGGCGACCATCTCGGTCTGCTCGAGCGTGTACTGCACGATCTCGCCGAGGTGCTGCACGGTCAGGTCGGTGCGGCCGGCAAGCGCATCCTGCATGGTCTGCACAGAGAACGGCGCTTGGAGTGGAAAGAGGTCTTCGAGGCCGGCGGCGTCGAGAAGCTCGGGCTCGGGGATCTTTTCCTCCGGCCGGTAGGAGGCGGAGAGCACCCCGGCGCGCATCCCGGTCGTCAGCGCCTGGCGAAGCCCGATGAGTTCGCCGACGATGCGGCGGGCGTCGTTGCGGGCATCGTCGACGATTTCGACGAATTCGGCGAGGCAGTCGTCGGTAAGTTCGCCGTCGTAGTCTGCGACTGCTTCGGCGAGGTGCTCCGTGTATTCAGCAACTTCGTCGCCGATGTTGTAGATCTCCTGTGTCAGCTCACGGTGGCGTAGCATCGCTGCAGTTTTATGCACGAATAGCCCCCTTCTGGCTCACAGGAAGTACGGATCAAAAGTCGATGGAAATGTTAAGCCATGGGCGCGCCCCACGGGTTGAGGCGCGCCGGGGGCTTAGCGCTCGTAGAGCTTGTCGATGTCCTCACGGAAGCGCTCGAACACCACATTGCGCTTCACCTTGAGGGTTGGCGTCATCTCGTTTGCCTGCTCGCTCAGGTCACGGTCGAGGATGCGGAACTTCTTGATCGCCTCGGCGTGCGAGACGGTCCCGTTGGCAACGTTGATGGCGTCTTGCACCTCGGCACGCAGGACGGGGTCGCCGGCGAGGTCGCTGAGTTTGCGGTTCTCCGGGATGTTGTGGGTGGACTTCCAGCGCTGCAGCTCCTCCTCGTCGAGCGTGACCAGCACGCCGACGAACGGCTTACCGTCGCCGACGACGAGCGCGTTGGAGATCAGCGGGTCCTGGCGGATGATGTCCTCCATCGGCCCCGGTGAGATGTTCTTGCCGCCGGCGGTGACGATGAGGTCTTTCTTGCGGCCGGTGATGCGCACGTAGCCTTCGTCGTCAACCTCGCCGAGGTCGCCGGTGTTGAACCAGCCTTCGGTGAATGCTTCTTCGGTGGCGGATTTGTTGTTCCAGTAGCGGTCGAAGACGCCGGGGCCCTTGAACTCGATTTCGCCGTCGTCGTTGGTGCGGACTTGATAGCCGTTGACCGGGCGCCCGACGGTGCCAATCTTGTTGGCATTCTTGTTATTGACACAGGATGCGGCGCAGGTTTCGGTGAGCCCGTAGCCCTCGTAGATTGGGATGCCGATGCCGCGGAAGAAGTGCAGCAAGTCGGCGCTCATGGCGGAGCCGCCGGTGATGCCGTACTTCACGGAGCCGCCGATGGCCTCCTTAATCTTGGAGTAGACGACGCGCTCGAAGACGCGGCGCTTCGCCTTGAGTATCCGGCTCGGCCCCTCGGGGGTGTCCATTGCCTTGGAGTACTCAATGGCGGTCTTCTCCGCCTCAAGGAACGCAGCCTTGCCGATGGCTGAGCCGTCCGCGGCCTTGTTATAGGCCGCGTTGCGGACCTTCTCGAAGACGCGCGGCACGCCAAGCACCATGTTCGGCTGGGCGCGCTGCAGCTCCACGGTCAGGGTGTGGGTATCGGCCCAGTGGGACTGGGTGGCGCCTGCCATCGTCAGAGCGAGGCAGACCGCGCGCTGCAGCACGTGTGCCAGCGGCAAGAACGTGACGACGCGCTTGCCGGGGCGGGCCACCTCACCGATGTCGTTCTTGATCAGCGCCCAGGTCTGGTGTGCCCAGTTGCCGTGGGTTAAGGCCACGCCCTTCGGGCGGCCGGTGGTGCCGGATGTGTACACGATGGAGCCGAGGTCGTCGTGGGTGAGGGAGGCGGAGCGGGCGTCGACAAGCGATTGCTCGACGTCCCTGCCCTCGAACTTGATGGTTTCGACCCCGGCGGCGTTGAATTCGTAGATCTTGCGCAGCTTCGAGCTCGAGTCCTTCAGGCGCGGCTTGCCATCTTCCTGGAGGAGGAAGGCGCTCATCAGCTGGGTGTGGTCGCGCGACTCGGTGAAGGCGATCTCGGCGCCGGAGTCCTCGAGGATCCACTGGATCTGGTGCATGGAGCTCGACGGGTAGATCGGGACGCTGACCGCTCCCGCTGCCCAGATGGCGAAGTCAACGAGGGACCACTCATAACGGGTGGAGGAAAGCACCGCGATGCGGTCGCCCGGCTCGACGCCGTTTGCGATGAGCCCCTTGGCCGTTTCGTAGACCTCTTCGAGGAACTCCCCCGCGGTCACGTTGATCCAGTCGTAATTACGTGGGCGGGAAAACAGCACGATGTGAGGCTTTTTCGTGCAGATATCCACGAGCGCCGACAGGCAGGTGTCAGTGGGACTCAGCTTGAATCCGAGCGGAGTTGTGTACGTTTCTGAAGCCATGGTTGGCAAGGTTACCTGACAGAAACTACCTTTTGCGTGAGCTCCACTCTGCAAAACATCAGTTCTTTGGCACAATGGGTTGATGTGACCAACGTAGAACTACTCCATTCGTTAGCTTCCGCGTACGGGTTCGGCACAAGCTACCGCGCTTCCAACGGTGCGATGACCACCCCGCCGCCGGAATCGTTCATCTCTCTGCTGCAGGCCCTGGGCGTCAACATTAGCGACGCCCCCTCCGACGAGGAGCTGCACCACCTCATTCACGCCAGGCACCAGTACTGGGCAACCCGCCCGCTGCCGCCCTGCGTTGTGGCCACGGCCGGGCAGGAGCGCCACTTCAACGTCCACGTGCACGACGGACACCCGGCCCACACCTGGATCCAGCTTGAGGACGGCACCCCGCGCGAGACTTACCAGGACGAAAACTGGGCACCACCAACTGCCGACGTCGCCGGCGTGGTCTGGGGCGAGGCCACCTTCCACGTGCCGGGCAACCTGCCCCCGGGCTACCACACGCTGCACCTGGAGTCCGATAACTTCAAGGACTCCTGCCCGCTGCTGGTGGTCCCGGCGCGTCTGGAGAGCAACCAGCGCTACATCGATAACCCGGTCTTCGGTGTGATGGCGCAGCTGTACTCGGTGCGCTCCGAGCAGTCCTGGGGCATCGGCGACTTCGAGGATCTCGGAACGCTTGCGGTGCTGCTGGCTGAGCAGGGCGCTGATTACCTGCTGATCAATCCGGTGCACGCGGCACAGCCAATCCCGCCGGTGGAGGACTCGCCGTACCTGCCGACGTCGCGCCGCTTCGTCAACCCGATCTACATCTCTGTCGAGGCGGTTGATGAGTACTACAAGCTGGACAAGGACGCGAAGGCCCAGATTGAGCGCATGGTCGCTCCGCTGAAGGCACTCAACCGCAGTGCGGAGCCGCTGCGTCGCAACGAAATCTTCGAGACGAAGCTCGCCGTACTTCGCGAGCTGTTCTTCATCGCCTGCGCCGATGAGCGCCGCACCCACGACTTCGAGCTCTTCTGCCTCGACGAGGGCGAAGGCCTCGAGGAGTTCGCCCGCTGGTGCGCCGTGGAGGCAATGGAGACCGCGCCGTCGCGCCACGAGCTCGACGAGGAACTCGAGGAACTCACACGCTTCTACATGTGGCTGCAGTTCATCGCCGACGAGCAGCGCCGCCGCGCCCAGGACAAGGCGCTGGCAGCGGGCATGAAGGTCGGCATCATGACCGACCTCGCGGTGGGGATCCACCCCGATGGTGCCGACGCCAACACGCTTGCCAACGTGCTCGTCCCCGAGGCGTCCGTCGGTGCCCCGCCGGACCAGTACTCCCAGCAGGGCCAGGACTGGTCACAGCCGCCATGGCACCCGCAGGCGCTCGCCGAAGCCGGCTACGAGCCGTGGCGCGAGCTGCTGCGCACCGTGCTGCGCCACTCCGGCGGTATCCGCGTCGATCACATCCTTGGTCTCTTCCGCCTGTTCTGGATGCCACGAAACGTCTCCCCGATGTTCGGCACCTACATGAATTACGACCACGAGGCCATGGTGGGCACCCTGGTGCTCGAGGCGCAGCGTGCGAACGCCGTGGTGGTGGGCGAAGACCTGGGCACGTTTGAGCCGTGGGTCCAGGACGTCCTGCAGGACAAGGGCATCCTTGGCACGACGGTGCTGTGGTTCGAGTCGTACGACGACGGCTCCCCGCTGCACACCTGGGATTACCGCCGCTTGGCGTTGTCGGCCGTCGGCACGCATGACCTGCCGCCGACCGCTGGCTACCTGCGGTTCGCGCACAACATCCTGCGCGACGAGCTCGGCCTGATCGAAGAGCCGCTCGAGGAGCTCAACGAGCAGGACCACCAGTGGCAGGCCCGCGTGCTTGACCGCGTGCGCGAGGACGGCCACTTCCACGGTACTTCCCTTGAGCACACCGAGTTCACGCAGCTGAGCGCCGAGGAGTTCGCCCGCGACGTCGACGTGGAGGACCTGCTTGTCGGTCTGACCCGCTTCATCGCCGCCACCCCATCGGCGATGACGGTGACGAACCTGGTGGATATGGTCGGCGATACCCGCATCCAGAACCAGCCGGGTACCAACGCGGAGCAGTACTCCAACTGGTGCATCCCGCTGACGGACAACAACGGCAAGGCGGTCCTCATCGAGGACCTGCCGAGTATCGAGCTGTTCGGTCGGGTCGCGGAGGCGTCGAAACGCTAGCGCGCTAAAGCAGCCCGGCCAGGGCTGCGACGACGACCAGCGCAATCATTACCCACAGTGCCTGTGTGACACGGGACTGTGGGTATTTGCGTTTCTGCTTCGGAAGCTGCTGATCACGCTTGCGGAGTTCTTCAGGGTTGGCCATAGTTGACCACCTTACTTCTTCGAAATTTTGTACGCGATCCAGTCACTCACACGCAGCATCGCCCACGACGCCACCCCTGCTAGTGGCAGCGCCACCAGCAGGATCAGTGGCGTCTGCAGCCAGGGTGACAGATCAAACATCGCTGCCCTCGAGCCCGCGGCGCACCAGCAGGGCGCGGGTGTCCTTGTCGCGGCCACGGAAGGCGCGGTAGGCCTCAGCGTAGTCGCGCGCGGCGCCAACCGAGAGGACCGTGTCGCGGAAGCGCTGGCCGCTGTCCCGGTTGATGCCGGACTCCTCGATGAGCTGGTAGCCGTCGGCGTCCAACGCCTCCGCCCACAGGTAGGAGTAGTAGCCCGCCGAGTAGCCGCCCGCAAAGATGTGGTTAAACCACGTGGATCGGTAGCGCGGTTCGAGCCCCTCGACGTCCAGACCGACCTTCTCGAGCGCCCGCTGCTCGAACGCATCAATATCCTCCGGTACCTCGCCGTCCAACGAGTGCCACGCCAGGTCAATAGCACAGGCCGACAGGTACTCGGCGGTAGCGAAGCCCTGTCCGAAGGTCCGTGACTGGCGCACCGCCTCCAGCAGCGCGTCCGGGATGACCTCGCCGGTGTCCACGTGTCGGGCATAGTTGCGGATGATCTCGGGCGCGAACGCGTAGTTCTCATTGATCTGGGAGGGGAACTCCACCCAGTCGCGCGGCACGTTCGTGCCGGAGAGCGTTGGGTAACGCACGTTAGACAGCAGCCCGTGCAGCGCGTGGCCGAACTCATGGAACACAGTCGTGACTTCATCGATCGTGAGCAGGTCGGAGGTCAGCGACATCACGTTCACCACCACCGGCTTCGTGCCGGTCAGCGTCGACTGGTCCACAAACGAGCTCATCCAGGCTCCCCCGCGTTTCGACGCCCGCGCCCCATAATCCGTCAGCAGCAGGCCGATGCCGGTGCCGTCTTCCTCTTTGACCTCCCACACATGCACGTCATCGCGGTAGCCGTGCAGGTCTTCGCGCTGTGTCACCGTAATGCCATAGAGCAGGTTCGCGGCGTAGAAGACGCCGTCGCGCAGCACCTGCTGCAGCGGGAAGTACTTGCGAAGCTCCGCGTCGTTGACGGAGAAGGCCTCTTCCCTGCGGCGCGCTTCCCAGTATGGCCAGTCGGCGCCGTCGAGCTCCATGCCCGCCAGCTCGCCTGCGAGCTTGCGTTCCGCGGCGGCGTTCGACGCGGCAGCCGGAGCGAGATCGCTGATAAGTTTGCGGGCTGCGGCGGCACTACCGGCGGTTTCCTCGGCGATGACGTAATCGGCATGCGTGTCGAAGCCGAGCAGCTTCGCGCGCTCCTGCCGGAGCCGCACCGATTCGACCACGAGTGCACCGTTGGTGTCACGGCCGCGCTGGCGGGAGGCGTCGAACAGCTTGTGGCGCGCGCTGCTGGACTCGAGCTCGGCCTGCAGCGACTGGGTCGTCGGCAGCTCGATCGGCACGACGTAGGCGTCTGGGTTGTCTGGGTCCTCTGCGTCGCGGTAGGCGGCGAGCTGCTCCTCGCTCAAGCCCGCCAGCTCGTCGCGGGTCATGCGCACCGCGAGCTTCGTCGTGTCCGCGAGTAGGTTGCGGCCGAACTGCTCGGAAAGCTCCGAGAGGCGCTGATTCAGCTCGCGCAGGCGCTGTTTGCCTGCCTCGTCGAGCTCCGCGCCACGGCGGGTGAACCGGCGCAGCAGCAGGTCGTAGAGGCGGCGCGACTCCTCGTCCGCCGGGGCCTCCACCGCACGCAGGCGGCCATAAAGCTCTTGGTTCTGGTAGATCGCGTCCGTGTGCGCAGACAGGCGCGGCACGATCGCGTCCGCCACCTCGTCGAACTCAGGCGAACCGTCGGTGCCCTGCAGGTTGAAAAACCATGCCAAGACTCGCTCTAAGTCGCTGCCCGCGCGCTCCAGCGCCTCGACGGTGTTCTCCCACGTCGGGGTCTCCTCAGTACAGATGCGGGCGATTTCTTCTTCATGCAGCACAAGCGCCCGCTCAAAGGCGGGCAGCACATGCTCGAGACGGATCGCCTGAAAATCAGGCAGCCCGTAAGGCAGTTCGGACGGGTGCAACAACGGATTGTCAGTCATAGCGCCCCATCCTACTTGGAGCGCAAGTTAGGCCGACTTACGACCAATCACCAGGAAGGTCGGGCGCGATTCGTGTCCCTGTGGCGTGCCGAACTCCTCGTCGATCTTGGTAATCTCCGGCAGCTCAACGACCTCGACGTCCTCCAGGCCAGCGGCGCGGAAGACCTCTGCGTATGCCTCCGGGGAGTCGGCCGTCGCCAACGGCAGCTCCTCGAGTACGTCGTCGGTGTAGGTCAGCACGAAAGAGTCCGGGCCGTTATCGGAGATGACCTGCGTTTCCTTCGAGATCCCGTTCGGGAACCAGGTCGCGTCCGCTGCGATGATCAGACCGCCAGGCTTCAGCGCCTCGGCCCACCCACGGATCGCCTCCGTCGGCTCGCGCAGCGTCCACAGCAGGTAGCGGCTGACAACGACGTCGAAGTCGTAGAAGGACGGGGGCAGGTCCGTCACGTCGACCTCGGCAAACAGTGGGGTGTTGATGCCTTCCTCCTGGCGGAGCTCCGCTTCGTCGCGGGCCTCATCGAGCATTGGTTCGCACGCATCCACGCCGACGACCGCGTAGCCGAGCTCCGCAATGATGTGCGCAATGTAGCCGTCACCTGTGCCCATGTCCAACACGCGAACCGCGTCCTGCGGCATGTAGCGCTTGAAGATGTCAGTCCACGCTGCGCGGTCTGCCTTGGCGCGCTCTGCTGTCCTGTGTTCGCGGTGGTATGCCTCAGCCCGGCCTGCCCAGTACTCGGTGATGCGTGCTTGGGTATCTGTCATTTGGGACAACTCATTCCTACAGAAGAAAGACAATAATCACTCACTAGCATAAGTCACCTTCGGCAGCTCGTCGAGAAATTTCGCGCTGGCTTTTCGGAATGTCAGCACGAACCCGTCCTCCGTCGCAATGCGGCGCACCGGCAGCCGATAGACGGGTTCAAGCAGCTCGGGGCGAAGCACGTCCTCTGTCGGCCCGGTGGCGACCATACGCCCATCGTGGATCAGCATGACATCGTCGCAGTAGCGCGCAGCCAGGTTCAAGTCGTGCAGCACCACCACGGAGGCGCACGGCAGCAACGCGATCAAATCCATCACGTCGTACTGGAACCGGATGTCGAGGTGGTTTGTTGGCTCGTCGAGAAGCAGGTGGGTGGAGCGCTGCGCAAGCCCGCGGGCGATGAGCGCACGCTGCTTCTCGCCGCCGGACAGCGCCGAGAAGTCGCGGGTGGCAAGGTCGATCGCGCCCACGTCACGCAGGGACTTTTCGACGATGGCCTCATCCTCACTCGTCGGCTTGCCCGTGAGCCCGAGGTACGGCAGGCGTCCGAGCATCACCAGCTCAGCGATACTGACCGGCATGTCGGACTCGTGCTCCTGCGTGACCACCGACAGCTTGTGCGCCAGCACCTTCTTGTTCATCTCGCCGAGCGGTTCGCCGTCCACGGTGACGGTCCCCGTGTCTGGCTTCAGGGAACCAAGCAGGCACCGGAGCAGCGTGGTTTTGCCGGAGCCGTTCGGGCCGACCAGCCCCAACACCCGCCCGTCCTGCACGGTGATATCAATGTCGTGCAGGATGGTGCGCTTTCCGCGTCGGAAGCGGATCCCGGTGCCCTCAATCATTTAGCGCTGCTCCAAAAACTCGTTGAGCTGCTCCAGGCCATCAATCGACATGCCTGATGGTGGCTCCGCCAAGTAGAGCAGCATCGGCATGATCGCACCGTTCTTGCCGGCATTGGTGTCGTTGATGCCTTTGATCTGCTTCACGCCCTCGATGGACGCGGCCGCGGCCTCGTCGCCGCCCTTGGAGTGCAGCGAGATGATCACGTCGGGGTTGCGGGCGATCAGTTCCTCGTCGCTGACCTCAAAGACGCGGTCAGCGGAGTCGCCGAAGACGTTGATCATGCCGGCGGACTCGACGATCGGGTTGGACATGGAACCGGCGCCGTAGGCGTAGTTCACGGAGCCGTCCGTCGCCGGGTAAAGCACCGCTACGCGCAGACCCTCGCCGGCCTTCTTGGCCTCGGCGGCCTCGAGGCGCGCCTTGGTCTCGGTGGTGAACTTCTCGGCGGTCTCGGTGACGTCGAAAAGATCCCCGTAGAACTTGATGTGGTCCCAGACGTGGTCCCAGCTCGCCGCGCCGTTGAGCGCACCACAGAAGCCGGGCTCCTCGATGATCGGCACGCCGGTGCCCTGCATCGCGTTATAGTCGACGTTGCCTGCGTAGCCGATGATCAGATCGGAGTCCGTCGCCACGATCTCTTCCTTCGAGATCTGCAGGTGACCACCGGCATCTACCTTGTCGGTCAACAGTGGGATGGCCGCCATCTTCTTCGCCAGCTCAGGCGAGAAGTACTCCTCCGAGAACGGTCCGGCAACCATGTGCACGTGGTCCAGTACGCCGAGCGCCTCAAGCGTCGGCACGACGCCCACGCGGTTGACCAGCATCACCTTCTGCGGCACACCGTCGATCTCCAGCGAGTGGCCACAGTTTTCGAACTTGTGCACCTCTGCTGCCGCGGTCGCGGAGGTCGATGCGCCGTTCGCTTCGGTGCCTGCCTCGTTGCCGGAGCAGGCCACAAGCCCGAGGCTCAGGGCGGCCGTCGCAACGAGGATGCCTACCCGGTTCACTGTGCGTTTCATGATCTACCTTTCGTGGGTATTAACTTGCGGCGCGCATGTTGCGCACCAGGATAAGAAGGAAGGGGGCGCCGACAAGCGCCGTAATAATGCCGATGGACAGCTCCCGCGGGGCAAGCAGCATCCGGGCGCCGATATCCGCCCACATCAGCAACACCGCGCCGAGTAGCCCGGCGATCGGCAGCATCGTGCGGTGCGCGCCACCAACGGCCCGGCGCGCCAGGTGCGGGATAACCAGGCCGACGAAGCTGATGGAGCCCGCCATCGCGACGATTGCACCGACGAGTAGACAGGCCACCACGAGCATTGCCAGGCGGAAGCGCTCCGGGTTGATGCCAGCGGTGAGCGCCGTTTCGTCGCCGATGCCCAACGCGTCCAGGTTCCTGCCCCAGATGACCGCGACGATGAGGCTGAAGAGCACCACGATGACGGTGATGAGCAGCGAGAGGTCCCAGGACGCGAGGCCCAGCGAGCCGAGCAGCCAGAACATCACGGAGCGGGAGCCTTCGGCATCGCCGGAGGCGAAGATAAGGAAGCTGGTGATGGCGGAGAGCGCGTAGCCAAGCGCGACACCCGCCATGAGCAGGCGGATTGAGGTGAGGCGGCCCTGCGAGCGCGCCACCGCGTACAGAACAAACGACGCCGCGATCGCGCCGAGGAACGCGCTGCCCTGCAGTGCGTAGTCGCCGAACGCAGCACCCGCGCCGAAGAGGATGGCCAGGGCCGCGCCCGTTGACGCGCCGCCGTTGATGCCGATGATGTACGGGTCCGCGAGCATGTTGCGCACGAGCGTCTGTAGGATCGCACCTGCGATCGAGAGCCCAGCACCGACGATGGATGAGGCTTCGGCGGCTGCGGAGGCTGTCGGCTTGATGGCTCGCGCAGTGCGCAAGGGTCGGACGGTGCTGCTGGATGCGCGCCTGCACCCGCAGGTGTTGCGGGTCGCATCGGAGCGTGCTCGCACGCTTGACCTCGAGGTGGAGGTCGTTGACCTGCGTGAGGGGGTCGTGGGAGAGGGCCTCGTGGGTGCCATCGTGGCCTACCCCGGCACCGAGGGCGACGTGGTTGATCCTCGCGCGGTGGTCGAGGCGGTGCACGAGCGCGGGGGCTTGGTCGCGGTGGATGCGGATATTCTCGCACTGACGCTGCTGGAGTCCCCTGGTGAGCTTGGCGCGGATATCGCGATTGGTTCCACGCAGCGCTTTGGTGTTCCACTGTTCTACGGTGGCCCGCACGCCGCGTACATGGCGGTCAAGGAGAAGATGAAGCGCCAGCTGCCGGGTCGCCTGGTGGGTGTGTCGAAGGACGCGGAGGGCACTCCTGCCTACCGCCTGGCGCTGCAGACCCGTGAGCAGCACATTCGTCGTGAGCGCGCGACCTCCAACATCTGTACCGCGCAGGCGTTGCTCGCGGTGACAGCGTCGATGTACGCCGTGTACCACGGCCCGCGCGGGCTCGAGGCTATCGCTGCTCAGGTGCACGACTGGGCGGCGCGTTTCGCCAAGTCCCTGCGTGACGCTGGTGTCGAGCTAAAGCACGACGCGTTCTTCGACACGGTGGCCGTCGTCGTGGACCGCTCCGAGGAAGTGTGCGAGCGTTTGGCGGATGCGGGCTACCTGGTGCGTCCGATTGACGCGACCACGGTGGGTGTCTCCTTCGGTGAGGACACGTCGGAGGACGACCTCGCGGCGCTGCTCGCTGGCTTCGGTGTCGACACGGTTGCTCACGAGGCGCCGTCCGCGCTGCCCGAGGCGCTGCGCCGCACAACGGAGTTCATGACGCACCCCAACTTCAACTCGGTGCATTCTGAGACGCAGATGATGCGCTACATCCGCAAGCTCGGCGACAAGGACCTCGCGCTGGATCGCACGATGATCCCGCTGGGTTCCTGCACGATGAAGCTGAACCCGACCGCGGGCCTAGAGACCATCACGTGGCCAGCATTCGCGAACGTGCACCCGTACACACCGGATCGCTTCACGGCTGGTTGGAGGGAGCTTATCGACGAGCTCCGCGCCTGGCTTGTCGAAATCACCGGATACGCCGAGGTATCTATGCAGCCAAACTCGGGAGCGACGGGCGAGCTGGCTGGCCTGTTGGCGATTCGCCGCTACCACGTTTCCCGTGGTGACCATGGCCGTGACATCTGCTTGATCCCGGCGTCGGCGCACGGTACGAACGCTGCGTCGGCGACGCTGGCGAACCTTCGGGTGGTCGTCGTGAAGACTGCGGAGGATGGCTCGATCGACCTGGCTGACTTGGATGCGAAGCTTGAGCAGCACGGCGAGCACGTCGCAGCGATTATGGTCACCTACCCGTCCACGCACGGTGTGTATGAGGACACGGTGCAGGCCGTCGCGGAGAAGGTGCATGCGGTGGGCGGTCAGGTCTACATCGATGGCGCGAACATGAACGCGCTGACTGGGCTTGCGCGCCCGGGTGACTTTGGTGGCGACGTATCGCACCTGAACCTGCATAAGACGTTTACGATTCCGCACGGCGGTGGCGGCCCGGGCGTTGGCCCGATTGGTGTGGCGGAGCACCTGATTCCGTTCCTGCCGACGGACCCGAACGTCGACCCAACGCATGCGGCCGACCCTGCCCCAGTTGGCGAGGGCGTGCCGGTTGCCGCGGCGAAGTTCGGCTCGGCGGGCGTGCTGCAGATCGCGTGGTCTTACATCGCGATGAGTGGTGCGGAGGGGTTGGCGTCCGCAACTGCGCATGCGGTGCTGGCGGCGAACTACGTGGCTCACGAGCTGCACGATTCCTTCCCGGTGCTCTACACCGGCGAGCATGGGCTGGTGGGCCACGAGTGCATCCTTGACCTGCGCGAGCTGACGGACCGCTCGGGCGTGACCGCGGCGGATGTGGCGAAGCGCCTGGTGGACTACGGTTTCCACGCCCCTACCCTGGCGTTCCCGGTGGCGGGCACGCTGATGGTGGAGCCGACCGAGTCCGAGGATCTGGACGAGCTGGATCGCTTCATCGAGGCGATGCGTTCCATCCGCACGGAGATCCAGGAGATCATCGACGGCAAGGTATCCTACGAGGCCTCCGTCCTGCACCATGCGCCGTTTACCGCGCACAGCGTCGCTAGCACTGCGTGGGACTACGAGTTCTCCCGCGAGCAGGCCGCCTACCCGGTAGAGCGCTTGGTGCGCGAGAAGTACTTCCCGCCTGTGCGCCGCATTGATGAGGCGTACGGCGACCGCAACCTGGTGTGCTCCTGCCCGCCGCCGGAGGCGTTTGATATTTCTGAAAGTTCAGCGAGTGCGGAAAAGTAAGGAGTGATTGTGATGGCTGAGACCCCTTTGTTTGCAGCGCATGAGGAGCTTGGTGCTTCCTTTACGGACTTCGGTGGCTGGAACATGCCGCTGAAGTACGACAACGAGCTTGCGGAGCACCGTGCGGTGCGCGAGCGCGTCGGCATCTTTGATCTCTCCCACATGGGCGAGATTGATGTACGCGGCCCCCAGGCTGCGGAGTTTTTGGACTACACGTTGATTTCCACGCTGTCTACGTTGCGTGTTGGCAAGGCGAAGTACTCGATGATCGTGGCCGAAGATGGCGGCATCATCGACGATTTGATCTCCTACCGCCTCGCAGACGATCACTTCCTGGTCGTGCCGAACGCTGGCAACACGCCCGCGGTGTGGGAGGCATTCCAAAAGCGCGCAGCAAACTTCGATGTAGAGCTGACGAACCGTAGCGCGGACGTCGCGCTTGTTGCGGTGCAGGGCCCTGATTCCTTATCGACGATCGCTTCGCACCTCGACGGCGACGCCGGCGCCTTGGCGTACTACTCGGCGGCACCGATGCGCTTCGGTGACTGCGACGTCTTGGTCGCCCGAACCGGCTACACCGGCGAGGACGGCTTCGAGCTCTACTGCGACCGCGAGGGCGTTCGCGCGATCTGGGACGCGCTCGCACCGAACGCGACGCCGTGCGGCCTGGCTGCGCGCGACTCCCTGCGGCTCGAGGCGTCGATGCCGCTGTACGGCCACGAGCTTTCCCGCGAGATCACCCCGGTCGAGGCCGGGATGGGCCGCGCGTTTGCGAAGAAAGAGGCGGACTTCGTGGGCAAGGACGCGCTTGTCAGCCGCGAGCCCTCGGTGGTTATTGCCGGCCTGTCGTCGGAGCAGCGTCGCGCCGCTCGCGAGGGTGCCGAGATCTACCTGGGCGATACGCGCATCGGCGTCGTCACCTCCGGGCAGCCTTCGCCCACGCTGCAGCGTCCGGTGGCGCTCGCGCACATCGACCCAGCGCACGCCGAGGTGGGCACGGATGTGGAAATTGATATCCGTGGGCGCCGCTATCCGTTTACTATTGTGGACACACCGTTCTATTCCCGAAAGGACAAGTAATCATGTCTTTGAACCCTGATTTTTACTACTCGGAGGACCACGAGTGGATCAACGCTCGCCCTGAGGATGCTGCTGGCACCAAGGTGCGCGTAGGCATCACGAACGTTGCGGCGGATCGCCTCGGCGAGGTCGTGTTCGCTGAGCTGCCGCAGGTCGGCGACCAGGTCACGGCGGGTGAAACCTGTGGCGAGGTCGAGTCGACGAAGTCGGTGTCTGACCTGTACGCACCGGTGACTGGCACGGTGACCGCGGTCAACGAAGACATCGACGGCGCCTACGAGGCCATTAACGAGGACCCGTTCGGCGCCGGCTGGCTCTTCGAGGTTGAGGTCGAGGAGGTCGGCCCGCTGATGACGGCAGATGAGTACGCTGCCGCTAACGGTGTCGAAAACTAGCGACTATCGTTGGCAGGCATGACAGCTCCACGCGATCCGTTCTTCCCTGCCGACAAGTCCATTCGGGCCTCAGCCGCGCCTATTGATGTGCGCGAGCTGGGGCTCGTTGATTATGAGGAGGCCTGGCACCTCCAGGCGGACTTAGCCAAGCAGCGAGCGGCAGACGAGATCCCGGACACGGTGCTGGTGCTGCAGCACCCCTCGGTGTTTACCGCGGGCAAGCGAACCCAGCCGGAGGACTTGCCGGATCCGTCGTACCCGGTCCCGGTCGTGGACGTTGATCGCGGAGGACGCATCACGTGGCACGGCGAGGGCCAGCTTGTCCTTTACCCCATCATCAAGCTTGCCCAGCCGGTAGACGTCGTGGACTACGTGCGCCGCCTGGAGGAGGCCATCATCGAGACGGTGCGCAAGGCGGGGGTACATGCCGCCGGGCGTATCGACGGCCGCTCCGGCGTCTGGGTGCCAAAAACCGTCGACGCGGCGGATAGCTCGGCGTCGCACCGCGATAGGAAGATCGCGGCGCTGGGTATCCGCATCACCCGCGGAGTGACCATGCATGGGCTCGCGCTGAACTGCGACAACACCTTGGAGCACTACGGCCACATCGTTGCGTGCGGCATCGACGACGCCGACGTGACCACGATGAGCCTGGAGCTTGGCCGCGACGTCACACCTGAGGAGATGACCGCTCCGCTGCTCGACGCCCTCAAGCGCGCCCTTGCAGGCGAGCTCGTGGTGGCCGACCACAGCTTTGGTTCGGCACCGGATCCGACGAAGGGGCTCAAACGTCGAGATGTAAGGCGAGCCTCCCATTAAACCTCGACTTTGGAGGGGCTGTCCGTTACGGTGGACGGCGTGACTATTGCACCAGAAGGACGCAAACTACTTCGCGTAGAAAAACGCAACGCTCAGACCCCTATCGAGTCGAAACCGCGTTGGATCCGCAACGCGGTCAAGACCGGCCCTGAGTACGAGGACATGAAAAAGAAGGTGAAGGGCGCGTCCCTTCACACCGTGTGCCAGGAGGCCGGCTGCCCCAACATTCACGAGTGCTGGGAGTCGCGCGAGGCGACATTCCTGATCGGTGGCGCGAACTGCTCTCGTCGCTGTGACTTCTGCCAGATCAACTCGGCGAAGCCCGAGCCGCTCGACGTCAACGAGCCGCAGCGTGTGGCGGAGTCAGTTCGCGAGATGAACCTGAACTACTCCACCATCACCGGTGTGACCCGCGACGACCTCGAGGATGAGGGCGCGTGGCTGTATGCGGAGGTTGTGCGCAAGATTCACGAGCTCAACCCGCATACTGGCGTCGAAAATCTCACCCCGGACTTTTCCGGCAAGCCGGATCTGCTCCAGGAGGTCTTTGAAGCTCGTCCGGAGGTCTTCGCGCACAACGTGGAGACGGTCCCGCGCATCTTTAAGCGCATCCGCCCGGCGTTCCGCTACGACCGCTCTCTGGACGTCATCCGCCAGGCGCGCGACTTCGGTTTGATCACCAAGTCCAACCTGATCCTGGGCATGGGTGAGACCCAGGAAGAGGTCATGCAGGCGCTGCAAGACCTTGTTGACGCCGGCACTGACATCATCACGATCACCCAGTACCTGCGCCCCGGCCCGATGTACCACCCGATCGACCGTTGGGTAAAGCCCGAAGAGTTCATCGAGTACCGCGACGCGGCCTACGAGATGGGCTTCGGCGCCGTCATGTCGGGTCCACTGGTGCGCTCCTCATACCGCGCGGGCAAGCTCTACGTCGAGGCGATGGAGCACCGCGGCCTGGAGTTGCCGGAAAACCTGCGCCACCTGGCGGAAACCTCGAAGGGCGATACTGCCCAGGAAGCCTCGACGCTCCTGGAGAAGTACGGTGCTTCGAAGGATCACCCGGTAGCAACACGTTCCTAACCCGCTTTGGCCACTTTGGTCCGGCCATGTTCGTGACATAGAGTTGACGGCATGGCTCAGTCGAAGGATAAGGCAGCCCTGAAGGCTGCGAAGAAGCAGGAGCGCGCCGCGAAGCGCGCAAAGGGAAAGCAGACACGTAGCCAGATTTGGCAGGCGTTTCAGATTCAGCGCAAGCGGGATAAGAAGCTCATCCCGATTATGCTGGCCTGCCTGCTTGGCATGGGTCTGCTTTTCTTCTTGATCGGCCTCATTTGGGGCGGCCAGTGGTACATGCTGGCGCTCGGCTTGGCGTTCGGTACCGTGCTGGCGATGTGGATGTTCACCCGCCGCTTGGAGCGCTCGATGTACGACGAGGTCGGTGACACCCCGGGCGTTGCCGGTTGGACGTTGGAGAACCTGCGCAACACCATCGGCATGGTGTGGATCACCAAGACCGGTGTGCAGGCCAACACCCATATGGATACCGTGCACCGCGTGATTGGCCTGCCAGGCGTCATCCTGGTCGGTGAGGGCAACGAGAACCGCCTACGCACCCTGATGAAGAAGGAGTCCCGCCGCGTGGACCGCCTACTGGCAGGCGTGCCGATCCACGAGGTGTACGTGGGCGAAGGCGAAGGCCAGGTTGCAGTACGTGACCTGCAGAAGCACTTGATGAAGCTGCCACGCCACTACCGCAAGGATGACGTCTACTCCATGAGCGCGAAGCTCGAGGCCATGGACGCTCGTACGCAGCCTGGCCAGATGCCTGGTCTGCCTGGCGGCCCGCTGCCGAAGCAGGCCCAGAACATGGCGGGTATGAACCGCCGTATGCGCCGAATGCAGCAGCGTCAAGGCAAGTAAGTATGTCTTCCTTCGACATGGGCGTCGAGGCCAGCACCGCGCTGCGCCTCGGCGCTCTTTTGTTGTCCGCGGGCGCTCCCGGCTACCGGGTCACCCGCGCCGTGAAGCGTTGTGCCCGCGCGATGCACTTCGACGACGCCGACGTGGTCGTCGGCTTCGACACGATCACGTGCACTGTCCACCGCGGTGATAATTTCCGCACGCTCGTGGCTGATCTTCCGCTGCCCGGGGTGAACGCGTCGCGCATCGAGGCGCTCGAGAACCTCACCAAGCACGAGATGCACCGCTACACCACCGCGGAAGAAATCAACGCTGCCATTGACGAGATTGAGGCGATCCCTACTCCACGTTGGGGTCCGCTGACCTCCAGCTGCGCGGCTGGCCTTGCGTGCGGTGGCTTCGCTGTACTGAACCACTTCTCGTTCTTCACCGCGCTGCTGGTGATTATTGCGGCTGGTGTGGGCCAGTACGTCCGTCTGCGATTGGGGCGTCGACACCTCCTGCAACTAGGCGTCGTGATGGCAGCGGCCCTGGTGTCAACGTTGCTGTTCCTGGCGCTCGCGTGGGCGCTTCCCCACTCCGACTTTGAGCTCTCCGCGGGCTTCGTCCCCGCGATTTTGTACCTTGTGCCGGGCTTTCCCCTGTTCGTTTCTTTGATGGATCTCTCCCGCTTCGACTTCACCTCGGGGCTGCCGAGGCTCTTCTTCGCACTCGAAGTGGTCATCACCATGATGCTGACGGTCGCGGTCATCGCGATGGTCACCGATGCGCCCGCCCCCAGTACGGTCAGCACAACCCCGGATCCTGCGTTTTACGGGGCTGCGGCGCTCGCCAGCTTCGTCTCCGTGGGTGGGTTCGCTATTTTGTTTAATGCCTCACGCAGGATGACACTTTTGGCAGCCACGCTCGGCACCGTCGCCAATGTGTTGCGCCTCATGCTTGTCGACGCCCACGTGGAATACTTCCTCGCCTGCCTGCTGGGGACCCTTGTGATCGGCATTCTTGGTTCCTGGCTGGGCCAACACTTTCGGGTGCCGCGCACCACGGTGACCATCCCCGCGGCCGTGGTCATGATCCCCGGCCCCACCATTTACGCGGCGCTGCACCAGATCACGAACGGCAATATCTCCGCGGCAATCGACTCGACTACCGCCGTCGTGCTCACGGTGTTGTTCCTCTCTGGAGGCCTGACGGTGGCCCGTCTGCTCACTGACAAGAACTGGGCGTTCCAGCGCACCGTGGAATTCCGCCCGTTGGAGGAGCCCTAGCTCCGAATCACGGTCGTGTTGGTCGCACGATCGTGCATGCCGCGGCCGTCGGCGTCGACAAGCGCTGCGGGCAGAATGAACGCAGTGAGCAGCGTGCGCACTGCCGCGCGCCACAGCCCGACGGGCTCTTCCGCGTCGACGCGGGCCACCCCCATCCCGAGGATCGCCATGCCCGGCGTGCGTGCAAATAGCCAACCGCAAATGATGCCCAACACGATCCACAACAGATACGTCAACGTCGACGTGCCACCGAAAACGGTGGTGTTGGCATGAATGATCGCTGCAGCCGCCCAGGCAATTGCCCAGTCGATCGCGACGCCTCCCATGCGTCGCGCCACCGACGCCTGCGCGCCCGCGCCCTCCTTCGGCAACCCAAGGAACTGCCCCGGGTAGTCAGGGATCGCATCATCGCCTTTGAACTGGCCGGGAAGCTCCGGGCCGTCGAGCCATCGTTTTCCTTGGGGTGCAGACATGCGACATAGCCTATCCTCTTTTCCCGAAAAGCTGTTACAGAGCGGGAGCTACACGCTAGAATTGTGCGAAGTTCCCAACGCCGTCCGAAGGAGAAAAGGTCGTGTCTTTCGAAACTATCGAAGACGTAAAGAAGTTCATTCAGGACGAGAACGTGGAGTTTGTCGACGTCCGGTTTACCGACGTCCCCGGCATCGAGCACCACTTCTCTATCCCTGCCTCCATGTTTGACGAAACCGTCATGGAAGAAGGCCTCGCCTTCGACGGCTCATCGATTCGTGGCTTTACCACCATCGAAGAGTCCGACATGACGCTCATGCCGGATCTCGCCACCGCAAAGCTGGACCAGTTCCGCGCAGCGAAGACCCTGAACGTGAAGTTCTTCGTCAACGACCCATTCACCCTCGAAGCGTTCTCCCGCGACCCGCGCAACGTTGCGCGCAAGGCGGAGCAGTACCTGGCTTCCACCGGCATCGCCGATACCTGTAGCTTTGGCGCCGAGGCCGAGTTCTACCTCTTCGACTCCATCCGATACGAGGTCGAAGGCCACCGCGCGTTCTACGAGATCGACGCCGAAGAAGGCTGGTGGAACCGCGGCAAGGAAACCGATGCAGTCGGCGGCCCGAACCTTGGCTACCACAACCGCGTCAAGGGCGGCTACTTCCCCGTCCCACCACACGACAAGACCGTCGACGTGCGCGACGCCATGGTCAAGAACCTGCGCGAATCCGGCTTCGAAATCGAACGCTTCCACCGCGAGGTAGGCAACGGCGGCCAGCAAGAGATCAACTACCGCTTCAACACCCTCCTGCACGCAGCCGACGACCTCCAGGACTTCAAGTACATCATCAAGAACACCGCCACCCAGTACGGCAAGACGGCTACCTTCATGCCGAAGCCGCTGGCCGGTGACAACGGCTCCGGCATGCACGCCCACCAGTCCCTCTGGAAGGACGGCAAGCCACTGTTCTACGACGAAAACGGCTACGGCGGACTTTCCGACATCGCCCGCTGGTACATCGGCGGCATCCTCGAGCACGCCGGCGCTGTCCTTGCGTTTACCAACCCGACGCTGAACTCCTACCACCGCCTGGTGCCAGGTTTCGAGGCCCCCATCAACCTCGTGTACTCCCAGCGCAACCGCTCCGCCGCGATCCGCATCCCGATCACCGGCACCAACCCGAAGGCGAAGCGCATCGAGTTCCGCGCACCGGACCCATCAGGCAACCCGTACCTCGGCTTCGCTGCCATGATGATGGCAGGCCTCGACGGTGTGAAGAACCGCATCGAGCCGCACGCTCCGGTGGACAAGGACCTCTACGAGCTGCCACCGGAGGAAGCCAAGGACATCCCGCAGGCACCGACCTCGCTCGAGGCATCACTGCAGGCTCTGCAAGACGACTTCGAGTTCCTCACCGAAGGCGACGTCTTCACCGAAGATCTCATCGACACGTACGTGAAGCTCAAGTACGACAGCGAGATCACCCCGGCGCGCCTGCGCCCGACGCCGCTGGAGTTTGAGCTGTATTTTGACTGCTAGATTCTGAGCCCAGGTTCGTCCTGGTCCCTTGCCCACGGTTTCCGTCACGGTTGCCGTGGGTTTTTCTTTGTCTTCTTCCTGTGCAGCGGACTTTTGCACCACATTCCCTCACGCAAAATCGGCGACCTGCGCATTTGCCGACGTCCCCTTCCCAAACCCAGGAATCTGGTGCGGGCCGCTTCGTGCCAGTGCCAAAAGACACAACACATAACATCTAGCCCTTTTTTGACCTGCGGGAACGTGGAGGTCGAAGTTCAAACTTGCGTCCCTTGTCACTGCATCTCAGGCCAGGACACCAAATTCCCCATTTCTCCCAGAAAAACTTGAGTATTTCCCCAGGTGGCCGAAGTCCGCGGACGGATTGTGGTGCACAGCTCACTCGCAAGAACCAGCGACATCCCCGCTATACATAACTCCACACAAACCACACATTTCCACACAAACCACACAACTCCACACAAGAGCGCTAATGTGTAACTATGACGACCACGCAAAACCCTTTCCGTGCTTCGCTTGGGACTAGCCCGCCACTCCTAGTCGGCCGCGACGAAGTAATCGATGACTTCAGACTCGGGCTTGAAGAAGGACCAGGTGCACACGAACGCATCTCACTCCTCGTTGGCGCACGAGGTATTGGAAAAACAGCCCTACTCAACGAGTTAGAAGACACCGCAATAAACGCTGGGTGGCTAACGTTTTCCGAAACGGCGACTGAGGGGTTCGTCGATAAGTTGAGAGACCAACTTACAGAGTTTCTCGAGAGCGATGCGCCGACCCGAACCTCTTTTCAAGTTGGTCCGAGCGCTTTGCGCCTCAAGCATGAGTTTGAACGGCCTGCTCAAAGGCCACGTTCACTCCGTACTCTACTCACGGAGGTCCTTGACACGCTCGCGAACCACAACAGGTTTAACCGTTCTGCCAGTGGTGTCTTAATTACGGTCGATGAGCTTCATTTCGTACATCATGATGAAATTGTTGAGTTCGCGACGGCTATTCAACACCTCGTTCGAGAAAACAGGGAAATCGCCGTGGTGATGGCCGGTATTCCAAGTTCGGTGAGACCTCTGCTTGCCAGTGACGAAGGGCGCAATCCAATCACTTTCTTAAGGCGTGCAAACCGCGTGGATCTCGGCCGACTCAGAGGTACAGAGGTCCGTGAGGGGCTCACAGTTCCCGTCCAGCAAGCTGGACGTTCGTGGGACGAGGAAGCCCTCGCGACTGCTGTACAAGCTACTGGAGGCTATCCGTTCATGATCCAGTTGATTGGCAACTTCGCTTGGCGCTTTGAATCCTCTGACACAATTCAATTGGAGGCTACAGAAAAGGCCATTACGCGAGCACGAAAGAAACTCGGGCAACTTGTTCATGAACCAGCGCTCAACGATCTCTCTGCGGAGGATCGTAGGTTCCTTGCAGCAATGTCGCTCGATGATGGTGCCTCGAAAATCAGCGATGTCGCCAGCCGTCTCGAAGTGAGCGAACAACAAGCTTACAACTATCGACGCCGCCTTAGCGAAGCCGACTTAATCACTTACGACCGCGGCACCGCAGACTTAGCGCTCCCCTATCTGCGCGAGTACCTTCGCACCCATGTGGTCGCAGATATTCTTCGTCTGCCCGAGTTTGAAGAGTGACAGTTTGCTTACTCGCAACGTGCCTTCCGGCAGACCGAGGGGCTATCGCTTGCATACCATCACCACTACTCCATCAGGCAGCAAGGGACTGCTCGGAGGAGATCATCGGATGCAAGCAACTCTCGTCTTTGAAAGTCTGTAGGTAGGCGCATCACAATGTCGGGACCGCCATATAGAGTACGAACCATGTCCCGTATGAATCCGCTCATCCATGCCGTTCGCCAAGCGCAGGACGGCAATCCGCTCGCAAACCCCGTGACAGTGTTGTGCATGCCAGGTGCACGTGATGCTGTGATGGATGCGTTGTCGCAGTCCGGCGTGGCTGTGGGCGTGAAAGTCCTGTCGTTGCAGTTGTTTGTGGAGTCCCAGTTCCCGGGATTAGTTGACCCTGCTGAGGTCGCCGCTTTGGTGGTGCATGCGTTGCAGGAACTCCCGGAGGATTCCGAGATCCGCGCGCGGGGGCTCGCTGGCGAACCGGCTACACGAACGGGAGTACGAAAGGCGGTATGGCAGCTGCTGCAGGCCCCGCGGGAGCGATGGGGACTCACTGGTACCAGGACACTGCCGAAGGAGATCGCCTCGATCACGGAGCGGATAGCGGACAGGTTCAAGTCATCGTCCAAAGGCGAGCCGGCCAGGACGCTTCCATATGAGGCTTGGCAGCAGGCCTGCATCCCGGAGCGCACCATTGTGTGGGATGTTGTTGGGCTGACGCCTGCTGAGGATCGTCTGCTCGAGCGGCTGCCGGAGCCATTGCGCCCGGACGACACTGCCCAGGTCACCACGATGGAAGTTGCGGATGAACACGTCCAGGCGCTCGCTGTACTCAGCAAGGTCCGGGAAAGCATCGCCGAGTCGTCTGCCCCACAGGAAGAGGCGCTGGACCGCGTCGGGGTTGCGATGATGAATCAGGCGTTCTACCCGGTGTTAGTTGATGCTGCGCAGGGTCTCCCGCTGGTGGGTGGCGCAACGGAGTGTCTACTCGACGCCCCGGAGGTCGCCACGGTGGTCGGGCTTGTGTCGCTCGAGGTCGACACGATACCGCGAGCGCAGCTTGCGGAGATTCTGCTGCGCGGACGGATCGGCTGGCAGGATGCGGCGGGTAAGCGCCCGGCAATCTTCGGGTTCGATTCGCTCAGTCGCCACCGAAACGGCCCGCGTTCTTGGCCTCGCTGGCAGGAGTTCAGCGTGGATCACGTGGTCAATGGAGAAAAGGTCCCGGCGCGGGTGGAGGCTGCGTGGGTTGTGGCGCTCCACGACGACCTGGTGGCGCTTCGCGCGTCTGAATCTTGGGGCGAGTGGGCGACACAGGCGCTCCAGCTGGCGAAGAAGCATGTGCAGGGACCGGTGCCGGAGTCCCTGTTTTCGAACTTGGCACAGTTTGATCAGTTGGGAATCGACTTCAGTGTGCTCGCAGCACAGGAGGCGCTGTGGGAAGCTGCGGTTGCAACTCCACTTGGTACCGATGATGCGTTTCCGGCTGGTTTGCGCGTCGGTGCACTGTCTGGGCTGGTCGGTGGGGATCTGGACGTGCTGTTGGTATGCAACGCGTCGTCGATATTTATGCCGCACGGTGTGCCGGAGCCTGCTGGTGTGTCACTCGAACAGCTCGGTACCAGCGTAGAGCGCGAGACCAGCCGTCAGCATGAGATCCTCGAAGCTGCTCTGCGTACGGCGAACGAGGTGCGGTGTATCCACGCCGATCAGCTCAGCGGTGGCGAGTTTGGCGGGGAGCCCAGCCATTGGATCCCAGCAGACCACACCCCAATAGATGGCTGCGAGGCGAATGACTTCCCGGCCGCAAGCAGGCGAACCGCCAGCTTCACCCACGCCCTGCGCGGAGCATGGCCGGTATCCACGCAGCAGACGATGTCAGTGGTGAAGGCTCGCAGCGAGGGCAACCCGAGCGATGAGTTCAATGGCTTCGTTGAGGGTCTGAGCGACTGGATTGCAGATCACGAGTTCTCTGCGTCGGCATTGAACCTGTATGTGGAGTCCCCGTACCTTTTCTTCATTCAGTACGTAGCTGGCATGCGCGAGCTTGAGGCGGATCCCGCCGAGGACCTGGATTCTCGTGATAAGGGCACGATCTTCCACTCCATCGTGGAGGAATGGACGCGCCGTGTGTGGCTCGATGCGTCTCCTCGACCTGCCAGTTATGCGGAGCTGGACTGGGATGCGGCTCGCGAAGTGCTGGATTCTATCGCCGCCGCGCACCTGAGCGCGCCCCTGCTCAGTGAGGTGAGCGCGCTTTCGCGGCACGCCTTCGAGCTGCGCTTGACCAAGGCTCTGGGTGCCTGGTTTGAGGCAGAACGTCAGCAGGCTGAGGCAGGCTGGATGCCTGTTGGTGTCGAGCTTGCATTCGGTCGGGGTTCAGACATCGAGGTATTTTTCGACACCTCCTTCGGCCAGGTATCGCTGAAGGGGTTCATTGACCGCGTCGATTTCCACCCGGAGACCAGAAGTCTGCGCGTGGTGGATTACAAAACTGGCAGGAACCGGATCGCGAAGAAGGACGTGCTCGCTTGGGACAACGTCTCCTCGTTTACCGTCCAGCCGGATTTCTACGGCCTAGCCATGTGGCAAGCGATTTCTAACGGTGCGCTCGCAGCGTGGTTGGACAAAATGGGCATCGGCGAGGATGTGGTCACGGTTTCTCCGAGCGTGGACGTGGATTTCCACTTCGTGTTCGCCGACAATCCCGATGAGGAGCACTACCTTGCCATTTTTGACCAGGAACGCTATGACGATTTCGTCCACGTGTTGGGCAGCACCCTGGAATTAATGGCCCAGGGAGTCTTCTTCCCGCGGCCGATTGATACTGAACGCTTCCTCCGCACCCAGATTCTGCGCTTGGGTGCAAATAATTACGTCCGCCAAGCCGACGCAATCAGCGATTATCTCTTTGAGCTCTACCAAAGCCTGACACCTGCGCGCGAAAATGAAGGTGAGAACTAACATGACTCTGTTGCCAGATTTTGAAAACCGTGAGCGGATCCGCACGGATGTTGACTCCACCTTGTTCGTGGAGGCCGGTGCCGGGGCTGGTAAAACGTACTCACTCGTCCAGCGCCTGCTCACGCTCATCTTGGAACGTGAAGTTCCAGTCACCCAGATCGCGGCGATCACGTTTACGAAGAAGGCTGCGGCGGAGCTTTCGGAGCGTCTCGCCCGTGAGCTGGCAAAGCACGCGGGCAACCCAGTGGCGGATCGCGCTCTGCTTGAGCTGCCCAGCGCAGCCATTGAAACGCTGCACAGCTTTTGCCAGCGCCTGCTGTGTCTTTACCCGCTCGAGTCCGGCATCCCTCCAGAGATCACGGTGCAGGATAACTTCGCCGCGGAGCGTCAATCCGACGTGCTTCGACGCCGAGTAAGCGAAGCGTTTTCGAGCGCACTCGAGGGGGTCTTCCCCATCGCTGAGCTGAGCGGGGGCAAGATTCTCGACGCCGACCTCCGCGAAGCCCTGGAGCATTTCGCGGGCGAGAACGGTTCGATGTCTTCGCTGCTGCAGCTTGCCCAATACATGGACGATAACTGGGGTGAGTTGGAGCCGACGATCGCTGCTGCCCTGCCGGAGGCGTTCGTGTTCGATGAGGACGCAGCCACGCGAATCGTGGGTGAGCTCAAGCGCACTCTCAACGAGTGCTCAGACCCTGAAGACGCGTTTGCGTTGACCTTGGGAGAACAAATTACGGATCTTCAGCTGCGGATCACCGCGGGTGATTTCACGAAGGTCGGCGAGTTCCGCAAGGGCAACGGTGGCCGAAAGGCGAACTGGGGCGGAGCGGTTGTCAAAGAAATCAAGTCGGCGTGTGAGCGTGTCTGGGACTCCTGGAATGAGAACGTGGAAAGGCAAGCGGCGCGTCCCAAAGCGGTGCTTCGCGCGTCGTTGGCCTTGATCGTGCTGGATAACGCACGTCGACGCCACCGCACTGGTGAGCTCCAATTTGGTGACCTTGTGTACCTGGCAGACCAGCTGTTGAAGCACCACCCGCATGTCCGGGAGGACGTGCACACACGGTTTACACACCTGCTTGTGGACGAGTTCCAGGACACCGACCCTGCCCAGTTGCGCATCGTGCGCGCGATTGCCACCGACCCTGCTACCGGGAAGCTCACTCCCGGGGCCTTGTTCACGGTGGGTGACCCGAAGCAGTCGATCTACCGGTTCCGCCACGCGGATCTGGACACCTACCTTGCTGCCCGTGACGCGCAGGACTGCGAGGTCGTCGAGCTGACCACGAACTTCCGCTCCACCTCGAAGGTCCTGGACTGGTCCAACCAGGTCTTCGAACGCTATTTCCCGAACGCCTTGGCTACCAGCAAGAAGCCAGACCCGAAGCTTGTGCCCCGAGAAGTGGCCTTTACTGCACTGGACGCACGGCCTGGGCTTGATGACGCCCCCGAGCTGGCAGACTTCAATAGTCGCACGATTGTCGCGCATTACGAAGCCATCAAGGAGGACAATCTGTCCAAGGAGGAGGCTGAGTGCCGCCTCATCCTGAGTATTATCAAGCAGGCGCTTGCGGAGGACTGGCAGCGCCGCGACAAGGTTGTACGTGACGACGGCACTTCGTATGAGACCCTGGTCGGGTTGGAGCCGCACGATATTGCGATTTTGGTGCGTACCCACCGTCAGGCGGCGTCGTTAATGGCGTTTCTTGATGCGCATGACGTGCCCTACGTCCCGGAGGGCGCTGCGCTGACGTATCTGGCGCCCGAGATTGAGGAGCTCCACGTCGTGCTGCACGCGGCGGCTGACCCGGCGGAATCGCTGTCGGTGGGCGCCGCGCTGCGTACAAGCCTGCTTGGTATTTCCGACCTTGAGCTTGCGCAATGGGCCGCTGCGGGCAGCAGTTTGAACATTTACGGGCCTCGGTTGCACGACCTGACTGGGCGTATTCCGGATGCGCTCAACCTCATTTTGAAGCTGCATGAGGCTTCCCGTGAGATGTCCGTCGGCGCCCTGGTGTCCTGGGCGTGCGACCAACTGAACATGGTGGAGCTGGCCGCTGCGCGAAGCGCGTTCCCCTTGGAGGCGCTGCGCCGCCTCGAGTTCGTGAAGCACAATGCGCGCGCCTTTACCGAGGCGACTCACGGTACCCTGCGCGAATACACCGCGTGGACTGATTCGTTGGCCAACGAGCGTCATCAGATCACCGATCCGGAGAGTACGACTGCGGGCGGGGTGCGCATTCTGACGCTGCACGCGTCCAAGGGCCGGGAGTTCCCGATGGTGATCTTGGCCGGGATGTACGGCGGTAGGAACAACAACCCTCAGGTCAGCCGCCCGCATCCTGCGGACCATGTGTTGGAGTACAGCGAGTTCCGGCTCACCTCCCCGCGTTCGAGGGAAATCCTGGAGCACGAAAAGCTTGCCGACGCCGCCGAGCGCGCCCGCCTCTTCTACGTCGCCACGACGCGTGCGCGTGACCACCTAGTGGTGTGTAAGCGAACTGATAACCCGAACAGCGTGGCGTCGAAGGCGTTCAATACGGCCATCGAGAACACGATCGCGGAGGGCGCAATCCCGGAAGCGATTGCTGCGGAGGACATCCCAGCATACGAATATGACTTCACCACCTCCGCCACGCGGCCCACAGAGCCGAACGCCGAGGGACTGCCGGATCTTCATGCCTCGGAGAGCGCGTGGCAGTCGGCTCGTGCACGCCGTGTCGCCAGCACGGCGGTGGCTCATGCTCGAGACGCTGACGTCGTGAAGCTTGGGCTCACGCGGGAGACTGCCTCACTCGACCCGGCATTGGTGGTTACTGGGGAGGCCCGCGCTGAGCACGGCGCGGCAGTGGGCACCGCGCTGCACGCAATGATGGAGCGCGCGACGCTCGATGACCTCACAGCTGCCGGTGGTGCAGCCGATTACGCGGCCACGCTCAGTGTGGACTGCGGTGCGCCCTCGCAGTTCCGGGAGACGCTCGCATCAATGGCGGAACAGCTGCTGGAGTGCGAAACCGTCACGCACGCCTTTTCCTCGCAGCATTACAGGGAGCTGCCGGTATTCGGCCGACTCAGTAGTGGCGGCCCAATTATCGACGGCGTCGTTGACCTGCTCTACCGCGAGGGAGATAGCTGGGTCATTGCCGACTACAAAACGGATGTCAGCGCCGATGCCCAAACTGTGTCCGAGTATTTCAACCAGCTCCGGCTGTACGCCGAGCTTTTGGGCGGGGAGCTCGACGCCCCGATTACACGCTTAGAGCTGCTCTTCCCCCGCAAGCAAGGAGTTGTGATACGCACGCGTTCACTGGGCTAAGCCGACCGAATTATCCCCGATCAACCTGCACCAACAGGCGCCACGTTAGGGATTTGGTAAGTCGCACTTTAGTGATTTGGTAGATTGCACTTTAGGGATTTGGTAAGTCGCACTTTAGGGATTTGGTGAAATAGTGTTCATTCCGAGGGAATTGGGCCAGCATCTTGAGCAACTGGCTTCGTGGTTTCCGATCGTGAGCGTGACCGGACCACGGCAAAGCGGAAAATCGACGTTGATTCGTGAACAGTTCCCTGATTTCACCTATCTCAATCTCGAAGACCCAACGCTACGCGCGTTAGCCACCGAGGATCCCACGGGCTTTATCCATGATCGTGGCTCTGCCCTCATCATCGACGAGGCCCAGTATGCGCCCGAGCTTTTCTCGGCCCTGCAGGTTATTTCAGACGAACAGGGCACACCGGGACAATACGTGCTTTCCGGCTCGCAGAACTTCCTCCTCATGGAGAAGATCTCGCAAAGCCTAGCCGGAAGAGTCGGCATCACCCACCTGCTTCCACTCTCTTTTCGGGAGGCACTCACCGCACGACCCGACACGAGCGCTGAAGATTTCATGGTTCACGGTGGGTATCCGCGCCTTTATCAAGTAGATATGCCGCCGGAGATCTACTACCAGAACTACCTCCGCACATACGTCGAACGAGACGTCACACAGTTACTCAATGTTCAGAACACGGACGCTTTTCAAATGATGATGAAACTGATGGCCCTTAATGCCGGCAGCCTCATCAACTACACCGGGCTGGCTCGCGAACTCGGCGTCGCGTTTGCGACCGTGAAGAACTGGGTAAGCATCCTGGAATCCAGCTTCATCGTGTTCACACTGCGTCCTTTTCACACCAATTCCCGCAAGACGCTGACGAAGACCCCTAAGTTGTACTTTTACGACACTGGACTGCTCTGCCACCTCCTGGGTATCCGCACAAAAGTAGACCTCGTGAACTCCCCGGCTTTCGGCGCGGTGATGGAGAACCTCATCGTGGCAGAAACAGCCAAGTGCTACCACCACCAAGGGATAGCCCCTGACCTGTATTTCTATCGCGATGACAGCAAGATTGAAGTGGATCTCCTCGACATGACGCACGAGCCACGCGCTGTTGAAATAAAATCCTCCGCAACGTTTCGCTCGCGCCACGGGAGAAACCTCGCCACGGTTGGCAGCCAGTTGGACATTGACCCGACGCAGCGCTGGGTGGTCTACCGTGGCGAGCACGGCCAACAATTGGAAGAGTTCAAGGTGGTGCCCGTTGTCGAGTACCTGCGTCACAATTTCGCGAGTCCTTCAAACCGGGTACTCTGACACGCGTACTAACTCTGGATGGTGGTGTAAGCAATGCGCAAAGTCGTATCCACGCTCGTTGCGGTGGCGGTACTGTTCACAGCACCGCACGCGGCCGCGAACCCGCTCGCGGGCAGCTCACAGGCGTTCTCGCAGTCCAGTTCCCAGGCTGGTGAGGAGCTCCGTACGGCTATCTACCGGGCGCTTCCGCCGCAGGCGCGCAACCATCCGTGGGCGCAGCAGCTTGCTCCTGCACCCGCGCCCAGCGCGTCGGCTCCGGCCCAGGATCAACCTGCGGACTGCTCCAACTGTGTGGCCGTCACGTTCGACGACGGTCCGGCGGCCTCCACGAATCAGGTGCTGGATATCTTGGCGCGCAAACAGGCCCCGGCATCGTTTTTCATGCTGGCGCCGGAGGTCCGCGCGAATGCGGGCGTCGTGCAGCGGATGCGGGCTGCCGGTCACACGGTAGCCAGCCACACTGCCACGCACCGCGACTTGACGAAGCTTTCGCAGCCGGAGGTGCGTCGCGAAGTGGAGGAGGGCTCCCGCGCTGTTGCTGATGCCACTGGTGCCTCCCCGCGGTTTGTCCGCCCGCCGTATGGGGCGCTCAACGCGACCGTGTCTGACGCGGCGCGGGTGCAGGGCGAGGCGGTGGTCCTATGGGACGTCGATACGTTGGATTGGAAGCACCGCGACCCGGCGCGGACGTGCAAGACTGCGGTTGACCAGGCGCGGGCCGGGTCGATCATTCTGATGCATGATATTCACCCCACGACGGCCCAAGCCGTGGAGTGCGTGATCGACGGGCTGCGTGCGAAAGGCCTGCGGCCGGCGAGCCTGGATCAGATGGTGCCGCAGCCGGTACCCGGTAAGACGTACACCACCAAGAACAGTTAGCTCGCCTGCATCCGGGCGACCATGTCGTGGGCGATCCACGACTCCACTGGCTCGCCGTCGATGGTCCACGCGGGGTGGTCGCCGCCCTCGAAGTAGGACAGGTGGTGGGGCATCATGTTCATCACGTGCGGGATGAGGTCAATCAGTGGCATCGGGATCTGAGGAACGCCTAGCCCGGCGGCCATCGGCAGCAGTTCCTGCGCGGCCACGTGGAGCAGCACGCCCAACCCGGTGATGTCTTCTCCCGAAAACGGCGGTGTCTCCCCCGCATATTCCTGTACTACATGAGACACGGCAGCTAACTCCCACGCCAGTGCAAGCAGCGTAGCAATCGGGTTGTGCCCGAAGTCCTTGAAGCCACGCCCGGCAAGTTTGTGCAGCGGGGCTGCGGCGGGCTGGGCGAGGCGCACGCCGACGCGCTGCGCCAACCCGTCGTGCTGCGTGGCGCAGGCGAGGTCGTTGCTGTGGCAAAACGTGAGTACCTCAGCCTCAGCGTCGTGGAAGCTGGTGCGGCGTGGCCCGGTGAGACCCGAGACGTCGCTAGCAAGGCGTACGCCGTCGAGCGGGATGAGGATTTCGCCGTTCTCGCCGCGGACGCCACGCGCGCCGGTGACTGTTTCCGCCGTGTGGTAGGTGGTGCGGCTGCGCCCCGGATCCGCGATAAGGTAGGCCGCGACAAGGCTCGGGTCGGGGGACTCCGCCACGAGGTCCCCGAGCAGGCCAGCCCCTTGCGAAAACCCGAGGAACAACACCTTCGTGTCCGGGCATGCGTCGTGGAGCGTGGCGAGGTGCGTGCGCACCGCACGCTTGCCCGTATCTAGCGACGCCCCGTACGGCAGGGCCATGTTCGTCCTGGTCTCCCCCAGCGTGCCGAGCACGCCAACCGAGGCCGTGTACGGCACCTGCCAGGCAGACACGCTCTCGCCAGCCGCTTCGACGTCAGCGATCAGGGTCGACCCGGGTCGCAGTCCGCGCACGTGCAGCGGGTCGTCGCCCTGGTTGGAGTCGCCGGTGCCGGCGGCGATGACAATCTCGAAATCAGTGCAGCGCTGCGGTGAGGTCGCGATGTTGCGCTCGTACGACTCGAGCGGGGCCTCGGGCAAAGGCTCGCTATCGCCTTTCCCCAGTAACTGCGCCTGAGCTGGCGGTGCCACAGACGGGACCACAACGCACGCAGCGCACACCACGGCTGCCAACGCAGCGCGCATATCGTTCATGAGGCGTCCCTCCACGCGTTGAGGTCCACCGTGAATCCCCCGATGGTGCCGCGGGAAGTGTACTGCCACACCTCGGGGGTGCCCATGCCGAGCGGGGCTGGCCAGGCGTCGGCACCTGGAAATGCTGGCTCGTCGGAACCCCAGTCGGCGAGCCAGAGCGCACCGAACTGGGAGGGCCGGGCCAAGCGCATGTATCGGCGCCAGTACCAGGCATTCGTATAGACGCCAGCAACGCGCACCCCACACCCCTGGAAGGTGTCGTAGGCGGAGCGGACGTCGGCAAGTGTGAGCCCGGCAGGGCTTTCCACGTCGAGCCACATCGGGCACTGCATAGCGCCGGGGGCGCGCTGGAGTACCTCGACGCTGGCCTCCACCTGCTCGGCCACGCTGGTTCCCTCGGAAGGGCTGCGCAGGAAGTGGTAGGTGGATACGTTGAGGTGGGCGGAGCGGGCGTCGACAAACAAGCCGGCGAACGCGTGGTCCTGGTAGGTGCCGTCGGTGGTGCGGATGATGGCGAAGTCGAGTGGGCAGGCGGTGAAGTCAAAGCCTGCCTGGTGCTCGGATACGTCGACGCCGAACCGCATTAGTTGCGCTTGCTAAAGCCCATGCGTGGCTGGAAGCCCTCGGGGCGCTTGCGCTGGGCGGCGGCGTCGCCGATGACGAGGCGCCACTTCGCGTCGGTGACCGGCATGTGGGATAGCGGGAACCAGCCGACGTCGATGGATTCGTCGTCGCCGACGACGGGCTCCTGGGAGGGGTCGACGGCTTCGAGGCGGAGCTGCGTCGACATGTAGCTTGCGATGTCCCCATTGTCGTGGGTGACGGGGCCGATGGCGCCGACGCCGAGGATCGCAGCCGGGGTGGCCTTGATGCCGGTCTCTTCGAGTACCTCGCGCACCGCGGCGTCGTGGGCGTCCTCGCCTGGGTCGGCGATGCCGGTCACGGGCGTCCACTTCTCGTTGTCCGCGCGGCGGACGAGGAGCACTTCGGGGACTGCCCACGGGGTGTCCGCGGTGGAGTCCCGCAGCACGACGGCACATACGGAGGGAACCCACATTGGGTCGGTTCCGATCTTTGTTCGGGTCTGCACGATGAACTCGGGTATAGGCATGGGTTCAAGTGTACTTCGGTTACTATTTACGGCATGTTGCACACCACCACTGATGACTCCGCACAGTCTGTCGCTTTGCTTCGCCGGGTGCCAACTGCACTGTTTGTGGCGGTGTACGGAGCGCTCGTGGTGGTGCTGGCCTCGCTGGCAGTCGCGTTGTACGCCTACCAGCACAACGCTCCGCAGGAGACTCGGTTGCAGCGCGAACTAGTGTTTCAGCCCGAGGCACCGCAGGCCGACATCGCGTCGATAGAAGCGAGCATCCGGCCGTACCTGATCGCGAACGCGGAGGTGCGCGAGGCGCATCGCGGCGCAGCGCTGCGCGGCGACATCACGGATACCGCGGTGCAAGACGTGGACTCGTTCGCGGGGCACCTGTCGCGTTTGCTGCAGCAGAACTGCATCCCCGGCGTTGAGCTGCGCACAGGCAACAACCTCAACGTGAGTTTGTGGGACTACTGCAACGACGCTCCCGCACCAGAATCGATTGCGCAGCAAATGCGCCTCGCGGTAGGTTACGACGCCGACTTCGTCGGGTTCCTGCACTACCCGTTCGGGCAGAAAGTCAAGGTAACGTGGATGAACGTGGCCGACGAGGCTGATCGCGACAGCCTCATCGCAATGTGGGAAGACGTTGGCCTCCCCGACGGCTTCGTCGAGGTGATTTACCAGGCTTACGGAGCTGGCGAAGTGACCACGCTCGAGATTGATGACAAGGGCAAGCACGACCTGCAGACGCACCCGACGCCCGATACGCAGTAGCTCACCACTGCTGTTCGACCCACTGGGCGTCCGGCACGACGCGCTCGATGACTTGCAAGATCTGGTCGACGTTGGAGTAGGACATCATGATCGGGTCCTCCATGCCTTCCCAGCACTCCTCCCCTGAACGGTCGGCTTCCGTCCCGGAGACCACGCCGATGATAGTGGCCCGCCCGTTCACGTCGGCGAAGACGGGGCCACCCGAGTCGCCGGAGGAGGCGCAGACGCCTGCGATGTCGCCGCGGGACTCACGTTGTTCTTCGTCGTCGTGGGCGGTCACGATCTGAACGCGGCTCGCGGCCTCGAAGTGGCCGCAGGTGTAGCCGGTGGTTCCGCCGGTCTTGCAAACACGGTCAACGGGCCCAATGTCGGCGCCGATGCCTGTCGGGATCGGGTCGCCGACGAGCGGCACGGCGCGATCCGTGTCGTAGATCTCGATAATGCCGACGTCGATGCGCTCCGCCTCTGGGTCCTCTACATCAGGGGTGTAAAGCCCGGAGTAGATAAACCTACCGACTTCCTGCGAGTAGTCGTTCGTGTCCGAGGCCCCTTTCGGCCACACCAGGTTGCCTTCACGCCCGCAGTGCCCGGCGGTGACGGCGTAGGAGCGGCCGTCGGCACCCGAGAACGTGAACGCGACGGTGCAGGACTGCGCGGTGAAGCGCTCCCCCGGCTCCGGGTAGTGGTCCGTGGACTGGATCAGCGAGCCCGGCGCCCACGGTGCGAACTCGGGCACCAGGATCCGGTTGCCCGTTGCCGCGGCAGGCGGTTGCTCCCCGGGTCGCTGGACGGCTTCCTGGGCTTGGCGCTCCTCGGCGGTGCGCGTGTCTATTTCAGAGGTGTGCAGGCCCAGCCACACCACCATCCCGACCAAGCACAGCGCGGTGACGATGACGGTAAACCACGCGGCACCACCTAGCCCGCGACGAGGCGCCGACTGCCCTACTGGGGCGACCGGCTCCGGGAACGTCCACTGTTGCCCGTCTTCGGGCTGGTATTTTTTGGCGAGGTCGCCGCTACTGCTCATCGCCCGCTTCATCGTCAGCGAAGGCGGGGTCGCCCTTGGCAGCTTCTTCCTTCTGAATCTTCATGTCTCGGATGAACTTCTCGGGGTCGAACTCGGTGAAGTACTCCGGGCCTGCGAACTGTTCCTGTGCCATGTGCTACTTCCCTTCGATGGAGTCTTGGATAAAGGCCTTCACGGCGTCGGCGTCATTCGGCAATTCGGTGACGTGCCGTGGTTGGTCCATGATGCCACGGAAGCGCTCAGGTACCTCCGGCTGGGTGCCGGTGGCCTCGACGATGGTCTCGGCGAACTTCACCGGCAGCGCGGTCTCCAGCACGACGACAGGAGTGTTGACGTCACCGCTGACAGCACGAGCGGCGTGGACACCGTCGGCGGTATGCGGGTCAATCAGCACGCCGGAGCGCTCGTGGACCTCGCGAATGGTCGCCACGCGGTCAGCGTGGGTGGACGAGGAGGAGCAGAAGCCGAACGCGTCGCGGATGCGGTCGAGGACGTTTGCGCCGCCGAAGTCCTCGGCGTCGAAGCCGCCGCTGTTCACCTTGGTGCCGAAGAGCTCGCTGGTCAGCGCGGCGTCACGCCCGACGGCGTCGAACATCATGCGCTCGAAGTTCGACGCCTTCGAGATATCCATGGACGGCGAGGACGTCGCCTGAGTCTCGGCCGCGCTGCGCGGGCGGTACTGGCCGGTGCGGAAGAACTCGTCGAGGACGTCGTTCTCGTTGGTAGCCACGATCAGTCGGTCAACGGGCAGGCCCATCCGCTTGGTGATGTAGCCCGCGCACACGTCGCCGAAGTTGCCGGTTGGCACCGAGAAGCTCAGCTTCTGCGAGTTGTTCTCGGTCACGCGCAGGTAGGTAGAGATGTAGTAGACCGTCTGGGCCAACAGGCGTGCCCAGTTAATGGAGTTGACGGCGCCGATGGCGTACTTCGCCTTAAAGTCGGCGTCGCCGTTGACGGTCTTGACCACGTCCTGGCAGTCGTCGAAGACGCCGTCGAGGGCGATGTTGAAGATGTTCGGATCGTCCAGGCCGAACATCTGGGCCTGCTGGAACGGCGTCATCCTGCCAGCTGGGGTGAGCATAAACACGCGGATGTTGTCGCGGCCGCGCATCGCGTACTCGGCAGAGGAGCCGGTATCGCCGCTGGTAGCGCCCAGGATGTTCAGGTGGCGGCCGCGGCGGCCCAGCTCGTATTCGAAGAGCTCGCCGAGCAGCTGCATCGCCATATCCTTAAACGCCGCGGTTGGCCCCTCGGAGAGGTGTGCCAGCCACAGGTCGTCCTCGAGTTTGGTTACGGGGACGATGGCGGCGTCGTTAAATACGGGGGTGCGGTAGGCGCGGGCGGTGATCGCTTCGATGTCGGCGTGCGGGATGTCGTCGATAAAGAGCTTGAGCACCTCGGCGGCGAGTGCCGCGTACCCGCGCTCGGCGAGCAGCGTGCGCCAGCTGTCGAGCTGCTCGGGGCTTAGCTGCGGGTACTCCACGGGAAGGAACAAGCCGCCATCCGGGCTTAAGCCCGTGAGCAGGATGTCGGTGAACTTGTAGGTTGTGCCTGCGGTATCGCGCGTTGAAATGTAATCCACGGTTGCACAGTCTACGTGACGCACCGGACCCGCATGCCGGATTGCGCAGCCGAGGGAGTACCTTGTACCGCATGCCCCATTCCAACTCCCCTGTATCCCAGACCAACGACCCACAGCAGCGCGTCACCCGGCGCGCCCTTTTTGTGTGGTTCGGCGCGGTCGCGGTGTACGTGGTCGCGATCTTGGGTCGAACGTCCTTCGGCGTCGCGGGAGTTGAGGCGATCGACCGCTTTGGTATCGACGCCTCGCGCATCGCCGTGTTCACCGCAGTACAGGTTGGCGTGTACTCGTTGGCGCAGATCCCGACCGGGGTGCTCATCGATAGGCAGGGTCCGCGCTTCATGCTGATCGTCGGCGCGCTCGTGATGGCGGTGGGCCAGATCCTGCTCGGGTTTACGTCCTCGTACCCTGTCGCGCTTGCGGCTCGCGTGCTGATCGGCGCGGGCGACGCCACGGCGTTCCTGGCAGTGATGCGTATCCTGCCGAGCTGGTTCCCGCCCCGCAAGACGCCGCTGTTTACGCAGCTTTCTACGGCGATTGGGCAGATGGGTCAGTTCCTGTCCGCGGTGCCGTTTTTGGCGCTGCTGCACGCGAAGGGCTGGCAGGTTGCGTTCGTCTCGCTCGGTGCGGTCGGGGTGCTCGTGGCGCTCGCCGCGGTGGTCGCGGTGGCGGACGCTCCCGCGAAGCCTGGCGAGGAGGCTGCGACCAAAAGCGCTAAGGTGCCGCTTCGCACCACGCTCTCGACGGTGGTGCGCTCGCCGGTGTGCTGGGAGGCCTTCTTCATCCACGGGTTCTCCATCTTCCCGATGGTCACTTTCACCCTGCTGTGGGGTGTGCCGATGATGACGCTCGGCATGGGCCTGAACGAGCAGGAGGCCGGCACGGTGCTCATCGTGCTGACGGTGTGCATGATCGTCGCATCGCCGGTGCTCGGTGCGGTCTCTGCACGCCTGGGCGTGCGCCGTGACATGGCGGTCATCGTGCTGTGCTCGCTGACGCCGCTGATGTTTTTGTGGTTCTTTTCGACGTCCACTCCGCGCGGCTTCGGCGCGATCCTCGCGGTGGTGATCGTGATGGGCACGGTGGTGCCCGCGTCCAACTTCGGCTTCGATAACGTGCGCGAACACGTGCCACCCGCCATGGTGGCGACCGGCACCGGCCTGGCCAACATGGGCGGGTTCACATCCTCCATGGTCGCAGCCCAGGCGGTGGGGATTTTGCTGGACCACTCGGCAGATTCGGTGCAGTACACGTGGGAGGACTTCCAGTACGCCTGGATCGCGGTCTACGTGCTAGCAATCCTGCTGATCGTGGGCCTGCTCGTGGCACGGGCGAAGGCGCAGCCGCAGATGCGCCGACTCAAGATCGTCGAGCAAGCACCACCAACGAAGGCAAACTAGCGCCGCGGGGGTTCCTGTCGCCCGGTCAGGATGTCCACGACGGAGCGGATGGCGGCGTCGCCAAGCTGCGGCAGCGCCGAAGATCCGGGCGTGGAGACCGTGGTCGGCCCCTCGCCTTCGCGGGTGCGCTCGGGCACGCGCTGCTGGTGTGCATCCGTGGTGCCGGGCTCCACGGCGATGCTCAGCGTGGAGTCTGCCAGCTCGAGTGCGGTGTCTGCGGTGACGCCGGCGACGCGGGCGGCGTCGACAAGTGCGACGAGGTCCGCGAACGTTGCGTGTTCAAGGTCGATTGCAATCTGTACAGCCATGGGCACCAGCATAAGTTATTCGAACTCGTGCGACGGAGCCTCGCCCCAGAACACCTCCTCGACCACGCGATATGCGCGGCGGGTGGTGCGCCGGTAGTCCTCCAGGAACTGCTGTTGGTGCTCCGGGCTGTAGCCCGCGGAGCCTGCGACGGGGCCGAGCTGCGTACCCGGCGCGGGCAGCTGGTCGGTGCGCTTGCCGGTGACCAAAACGATGGCGTTGCGGGCCCTGGTAGCCATCAGCCAGGCCTCGCGCAGTTGGCGGGCCTGCTGTGGCGCGATGACCTGCGGTAGGTCGTCGTCCGGGTCGACGAGGTAGTCGAGCGCCTCCAGCGTGGAGGTGGTGTGCAGCGCAGGATGGGTGTGCGCGTGCATCATGGTGAGCAGCTGCACGGTCCACTCGACGTCGGCGAGCGCCCCGCGGCCCAGCTTGGTATGGGTGGCACGGTCCGCCCCTCGCGGCAGGCGCTCGTTATCCACGCGCGCTTTGATGCGGCGGACTTCCCTGATATCGCGCTGGCTGGCGCCCCCCGGCGGGTAGCGCACTGGGTCGATGACGCGGAGGAAGTCCGCGCCGAGGTCCCGGTCTCCGGCGATGGTGACGGCGCGCAGCAGCGCCTGGCGCTCCCACACCTCGCCCCACTCGGTGTAGTAACGCTCGTAGGACTCCACCGTGCGCACCACCGCGCCGGAGCGCCCCTCAGGGCGCAGCCCCAGGTCCACCTCGAGCGGCGGGTCGGCGCTCGGCTTGGCCAGGCGCGCCCGCATCGCCTCAATGACCTTGCCAGCCCACACGGTTGCCTCGTGGTCCTCGTAGCCCTCGTTGGCCGCGGCAACCACCATCACGTCCGCATCCGAGCCATAGCCGAGCTCTGCCCCGCCGAGCCTGCCCATGCCGATCACCGCTATTCGCGCCGGCGCTGGGCGCTCTGGGTCCTGGTGCTGGGCGCGCATCTCGGCGGCGAGCGCGGCGCGCAAGACGGCGTCCCACACGTAGGTGAGCTCCTCGCAGACCTGTCGCACCTCCATGAACCCGAGCAGGTCGGCAGCGGCGATGCGCGCGAGCTCCGCCCGACGCAGCGAACGCGCCACCGACACCGCGCGGTCCGGGTCCTCGTAGCGCCCGGCGGCTGCGACGATCGCCTTCTCCACTTGGTCGGGTGCAGCCTCGAGGAGGCGCGGCCCCGAGGAGCCGTCGCCGAAGAGTTTGACCACCTCAGGAGCCGCGATGATCAGCTCGGAGGCGTACGGGCTGGTGCCCAAAATCTGCATGAGACGCTGGCTAACCACGCCCTCGTCGCGCAGCATGCGCAAAAACCAGCTCTTGTCCTCCGCGGCCTCCGAAAGCTTGCGGTAGTTCAGCAGCCCCGCGTCCGGGTCCGCGGTGCCACCCAGCCAGTGCATGAGCGACGGCAGCAGGATCGCCTGCAGCTTCGCCCGGCGCGAGGTGCCCTTCACCAGCGCGGTGAGGTGGTCGTGGGCGCGGGCCGGGTGACGGTAGCCGAGTGCGGCCAGCTGGGCCTTGACGGCGTCGGCGCTCAAGGTGGCCTCGCCATAGCTCAGATTCACGACGGCGCTGAGCAGCGGGCGGTAGAAGATGCGCTCGTGCAGGTTGGCCACGGTGAAGCGGACCTGCTTGAGGCGGGCGCGCAGCGCCTCAGTGGCGGTCGCGCGCGGGCCGGTGCGGAAGCCCGAGGTGCGCGCGAGCCACCGCATCGCCTTCGCGTCGTCCGGTTTGGGCAGCTGGTGGGTGCGCTTGAAGCGGGTGAGCTGCAGTCGGTGCTCGAGCAGGCGGAGGAACTCGTAGGCGTCGATCAGCTTGGCGCCGTCCTCGCGGCCGATGTATCCGCCGTCGGTAAGCACCTGGAGCGCGTCGACGGTATTTTTCACCCGAATGCTTGGGTCGATGCGCCCGTGCACGAGCTGGAGCAGCTGGACAGCGAATTCGACGTCGCGAAGTCCGCCGCTGCCGAGCTTGAGTTCGCGCTCGCGCAGGTCTTTCGGCACGTGCTCGAGCACGCGCCTGCGCATCGCCTGGACGTCCTCGACGAAGCTTGTGCGTTGCGACGCCTCCCAGACCAGCGGGCGCAACGCCGCGATGTAGCGCTGCCCCAGCTCGGCGCTGCCTGTCATCGGGCGCGCCTTGAGCAGCGCCTGAAATTCCCAGGTCTGTGCCCACCTTTTGTAGTAGGCCAGGTGGCTGTCGACGGTGCGCACGAGCGCGCCGGACTTGCCCTCGGGGCGGAGGTTGGCGTCGACTTCGAAGAAGCACGCGGTGCCCAGCTGCATCACGGTGCTGGCGGTCTTGGTGGCCGGGGCTGTGGCTGGTTCGGCGACGAAGATGACGTCGACGTCAGAGATGTAGTTCAGTTCGCGGGCGCCGCACTTGCCCATCGCCATGATCGCGAGGCGGGAGTCGGGTTCGTCGTCGCCGTAGGTTTCGCGGACGGCGACGGCCAGCGCTGCGGTCAGAGCGGCGTCGGCGAGCGTTGTGACGTACTCGGTGACGTCGCGGTAGCCCACCTCACCTGCGAGGTCGGAGGCGGCGATGCGCATCATGAGGGTGAGGTAGTGCTCGCGAAGCGGTGTGGTGGCGCTGGCGTGACGCGACCACTCCTGCCCCGCCCGGTAGGTGCCGGGGGTGGTCAGGTCCTCGCTTGCTGTGTCGCCCTCGAGGCCCGCGGGTGCGGCATCGACGGCCGCGAGCATCGTGCTGAAGAGCTCCTCGCTGCCTGGGAGCGGCTCGAGCAGGCTGCACCAGCGCTGCGGGTGCGCCACCAGGTGGTCGGACAGCGCCGTGGAGCCGCCGAGCAGCGCGAACAGCCGGGTGCGGAACTGGCCGTCGGCCGCCAGGTGGGACTGCACGTCCTGCCAGGATGGGGCGTCGTCAAGCGCGCTGAAGAGACGGTAGAGCGTGTTGAGCGCCAGGTCTGGATCGCCGGCGTCGGCAAGCGCTGCGAGCACCTTCGCATCCGTGATGCCGAGTGTGGTTAAGTCCTCGGCGGCGCGGGGGCTGGTCAGCCCGAGCTTCGCAGGGTTCGGCAAGGGTGCATCTGCAGACATGGTGTTTCCTTAAAGGTCGATGCCGCTTTCGATCTCCCACGGGGTGATCTGGGAGGTGTAGGCGTGGTACTCGTCCCACTTCGAACGCAGGAAGAACTCGAAGACCTGCTCCCCGAGCACTTCCGCCATAAACTCGGAGCGCTCCAGGTGGCGCAGCGCCTGGTCGAGCGAGTTCGGCAGGTCGCGGTACCCCATCGCGCGGCGCTCCCGGCGAGTCAGCGCGAATACGTCGTCGCGGCTTGGCTCGTCGAGCTCATACTCCCCCTCGATGCCGCGCAGGCCCGCTGCCAGCACAGCCGCGTACGCAAGGTAAGGGTTGCAGGCGGAGTCCAACGAGCGGACCTCGATGCGGCGCGAGTCCGCCTTGTGCAGGCGGTAGGTGGGCACGCGCACCATCGCGGAGCGGTTGGACACGCCCCACGTCGCCGCGGTCGGCGCCTCGGAGCCGAACTGGAGGCGCTTGTACGAGTTGACCCACTGATTGGTCACCGCGGAGATCTCGTTGGCGTGCTCGATGATGCCCGCGATGAACTGGCGGCCCGTCTTGGACAGCGAAATCTCATCGTCCGGGTCGTGGAAGGCGTTGGTCTCCCCCTCCCACAGAGAGAAGTGGGTGTGCATGGCGGAGCCGTCCATGTCCGCGAACGGCTTTGGCATGAACGTGGCGTGCACGCCGTTGGCTTCCGCGACGGTCTTCACGATGTAGCGGAAGGTGACCACGTTATCGGCCATGGTCAGCGCGTCGGTGTGCCGCAGGTCGATCTCCTGCTGGCCGGCGCTGGCCTCGTGGTGGGAAAACTCAGTGACAATGCCCATGTACTCCAACGCGGCGATCGCCTGGCGGCGCAACTTCGGCGCCTCGTTGCGCTTCGCCTGGTCGAAGTAGCCGCCCTTGTCCGCCGGCACCGGGTCCTCCCCAGGCATGTTCTGTTTGAGCACGTAGTACTCGATTTCAGGGCTGGCGTTGAACTCGAAGCCGAGCTCGCGCGCGTGCGTCATCTGGCGGCGCAGTACCTGGCGCGGGTCGGCGTAGAGCGGGTCGCCGTCCGGCATGGTGATGTCGCAGAACATGCGGGCGGTCTGCAGGCCGGTGCCTTCGTCGAACGGCAGCGGCTGGAAAGTGGAGGGGTCCGGGCGCAACAAGGTGTCGGACTCGGAGATGCGGGAGAAGCCCTCGATGGAGGAGCCGTCGAAGCCCACGCCCTCGTCGAAGGCGGCCTCAAGTTCGGCGGGGCTCATCATGACGGTTTTCAGAGATCCGAAAATGTCAGTGAACCACAGGCGGATGAACGCGATGTCTCGCTGTTCAACCATGCGAAGTACGTTTTCCTGTTGCGTGTCCATAGTGTTGTACCCTACTGCGCCTGCGCTCATGCCGCCGCGAAAGTGGGCGAACGCGTTAGACTTTGCGGTGACCGCACATGCTTCGCGTTGAAAGTAGGGCTTTGCCGTGGCCGCACCACATGAGTTCGTAGAAATTGAGATCAAGTTAGCTGTCGACGATTCCACCGCCGTCCCCGATCTGCGCCAGCTGCCAGGGGTATCCGCGCTTGCGAGCACGAGCCACCAGCAGCTCTCCGCAATCTACTACGACACGGCTGACCTGCGCCTGACGCGCGAGAAGATCACGCTGCGTCGCCGCACGGGAGGCCCGGACGACGGCTGGCACATGAAGATTCCAGCAGGTCAAGGCCGCACCGAGCTACGCTGCCCACTGCAGGACCCGCACACGGTCCCGCAGGAGCTTGTCGACGCCGTCCGCGCCATCGTGCGCCGCCACCCGCTGCAGCCCATTGCCCAGGTGGACAACCACCGCGTGGAAACCATCCTCGCCGACGAGGAAGGCCAGCCCGTCGCCGAGTTTTGCGACGACCACGTCTCCGCCCGCTCGCTGCTACCAGGGGGCTCGCACACCACTTGGCGCGAGTGGGAACTCGAACTCACGGAGCAGGTCGCGGGCACCAACGCAGGTGCGTCCCTGCTGCGCCAGGCGGAGCGCTACCTGCTCTCCTCCGGCGCTCGCCCATCCTCCTCGCCGTCGAAGCTGACGTCCGCGCTCGGGGACTCGTTGGCGAAAGCTCCGCTGCCTCCGCACCTCACCGAGGCACACCTGCCTGCGGATTCCCCACTGCATTCGCTGTTAACTTCCGTACGCACGCTTCGTGACACCATCGTCCACGGCGACCGCGCCGTACGCGCCGACCAGTGGGACTCGGTGCACCAGCAGCGAGTGGCAATCCGGGAGCTGCGCTCCATCCTGCGCACCTTCGACGGGCTCGTGCAGGGCGATGCGTTTTCGAAGATCGAGAAGGAACTCAAGCACGTCGCGGGCGTGCTCGGGGTGGCGCGAGACGCTGAGGTGGTGCACGCCCGGTGGTTGCAGCTGCTCGACACTGACGACTCCGGCTGCATGGATGATGCTGCCGCAGCCCACCTGCGCGAGGATATGCACAGCGTGTACAAGCTCGCGCACCGCAACATCGTCAACATGTGCAACAGCGACGCCTACCTCAACCTTCTCGACGCCATCGATGAACTCATCGCGAACCCTCCCCAGGTGCGCGAGGGTATCAAGGACAGCGACGAGGCCCTGGCCCGCCACGTGCGCAAGGCATATAAGAAGCTGATGAAGCGCCACGCCAAGGTCGACGACCGCTACCACGACACGTCACTGCCGCGCGCGAAGCGCGAGGCCTACGTGCACGACGTACGCAAGGCCGCCAAGCGGCTGCGCTACGCCGCGGCCGCCACCGGCGACCCGAAGTTCAAGCGCCTTATCAAGGCTTGCAAGCGCCTGCAATCGATGCTGGGTGATTTCCAGGACTGCGCGACCTCGCGCGAGGAGCTGCTGGTGCTTGCGAAGCTGGCGCGCCAGCGCGACGAGGACGTGTTCGCCTACGGCATGTGCTTCCAGCGCGAACTCCGCGACGGTGAAAAGGCACTGCGCGGCTACTTCGGCGCGATCCGCGAAGTAAAGAAGGCGGCGCAGAAAGCCCTGTAAGTCCTGTTCGTGCAGTAGGGGCTACTTCTCCCAGGAAGGTGGGGTGCCCCAGTTGTCCTCGGCGGCCTCTTCCGCGTCCGCCTGCTGGTTACGCGCGGCCGCGATGCGCAGCGCATCCTCGGCTTCCTCGCGCGTCTTGTAAGGGCCCATGCGGTTTTCCCAGGACTGCACTTTGCCCTCGGTGATCTCGCCGGTGGTCGGGTTGTAATAGAAGTTTCCGCTCATGGCGCCCACCTTAGCGCCACGGGTATGGTTGTGCCCTATGAATGTCCAACAGGAGATGCGTGCTGCACATGCCCACCACGCTGGCTGCGCCCCCGACCACGTCGCTTCCGCGCCGGCAACGGTGGTGGTGGCTGGTGATGGCGTCGATAATTATGGCGGGGCGAGCATCATCGGGCTTGGCCCACAGCGGGTGTGTGCCGCGGTGAGCCGCAGGTCGGACGATGTCATTTCGCTCCAGTTCACGCGTGCCGACGGCCGGATTCTCGCCGCGACCAGCACGCTGGCGGCACTCAACGCCCCTACCGCGGGCACCGAGGAAGCGCAGCTCGCGCACCGGATTACCGGGCTGATCCATACGCTGATCCACCGCCAGGTGCTTTCCCGCGAGACCACGGGAATGGACATCTCGGTGGTCTCCCACGTCCCGCACGGAGTTGGCCTCGGCGAGATTGCGGCGGCAGAAGCCGCCATCACGTTGGCGTGCGCCGGCGCCCACGACGATATCGACGCCCCTCCCCTGCGCACGAAGCTTGCGGAGGTCTGCGCACAGTCCGCCACCGCGTACGCCACGTCCAGCCCATTGAAGGCGCGCTACACCGCGGCGCTTCGCGGCCACGGCACCACGCTGAACCTTGTGGAGCAGGCGGACGGCTCGGTCACGCAGATCACCCACCCGGAGCGCCTTGGCCTGCGGCTGTACGTGGTGGCCAAGGAGCAGGCTGCGCAGCCGGACGCGTTCGCGGAGTCGATGCGGCGGCGCCAGGAGTTCATCGAGACGGCAGCAGCAAACTTCGGCGTGGCCTCGCTGCGCCAACTACCTGACGCGACCGCGCGCGTGGTCCAGTGGGTGGAGGCCCGCCACACTGTTGGCGATAGTTCCGCACCGGATCCGCGGCGCGCACGCGCGGTGCTGCAGCGCTGTGAGGACGAAACGGCACGCGCGCTGGGTGCGGCGCAGGCGTTGCGCTCTCAGCAGATCGATGCGCTGGTCAACGCGCTGCACCCCCACGCGGGTGACGCCGCCGATGAGGCCCTGGCAACCCCGGCGCTGCTGAGCCAGCTTGCATGCGAGTGCGGAGCGAGCGTCGCTAGACCAGCCGCACCTGGAGTCTCCCAGTCGGTGCTGGCGCTGGTGCCGGCGTCGAAAGCCGAAAACTTTGCCTCCCGGATGCAGGAGAACCTGCTGGTCATCCCGGTCACGACTGGTGAGGTTGGCAGGATCGAAGTGTAAGGCGAATGAGCCAGCCTATAAGCCGGATTCTGTACCCACGCCCGTAGGCGCGGGCGGCAACCATCCATCTGTGCGTCCCATCGCTGGGCGCATCAAGCAGCTACCTTCGGACTGGGCGGGCAGCCTCATCACGTCCGACGACCCCAGCCTTGCGGCTGCGGTTCTTGCCTTGCTCCCGGTGGGGTTTACCTGGCCACGCACATCACTGTGCATGCCGGTGCGCTCTTACCGCACCCTTTCACCCTTACCCACCCAGTTGCCTGGGTTGGCGGTGTACTTTCTGTTGCACTTGCCCGCGGATCGCTCCGGGTTGCTGTTAGCAACCACCGTGCCCTGTGGAGTCCGGACTTTCCTCGGTCCCCGCCAGCCACAACGCGTGTGGCGGTTCGGGGCGACGCGGTCGCCCGGCCGGCTCATTCGCACTGTGCCACTCTACAACACAGCGGCCGGTGCGCTTTATTTTCGGTGGTGGGCGACGTCGTTGACGCAGCGCACCACGCCCATCTCCCCGTAGAACTCCACCACAGAAATCGACGCCAAGTCCAGAAACAGGTGCTTGAACACCTCGGCGCTCACGTTCAGCCCCTGGCGGATCACCGACTTGATCGGCGTGGTGTGCGCCACCAAGAGGATGGTTTTGCCTTCGTAGCGTTCCTGGACGCGCAGCCGGGCACGCGTGACGCGGCGGTGCAGCGAGGTCAGCGACTCACCGTTCGGCGGCGCGGTGGCGGCGGAGGCCTGCCACGCCTCGAAATCCTCGGGGTAGCGCTGCTGCGCGTCCTGCCTGCTGAGCGCCTCAAAGTCACCGAAGTCCACCTCGCGGAAGCCCTCCTCGGTGACGATGTCCTCGTGCGCAATCCCGAGCGCGTCCGCGCAGGCCTGCGCGGTTTGCTGGGCACGCGCCTGCGGTGAGGCAACGATCACGTCGATGTGCCCCATCTCCGCAAGCGCAGCCGCGGCCCGGCTCGCCTGCGCCTGCCCGATTTCGGTTAGCGGCGGGTTGGCTTGCCCGCTGTAGACGCGGCGGGCGGAGTGTTCGGTTTGGCCGTGGCGCAGCAGCACGAAGCGGGTGCGTGGGGCGTCGGTGCCGGACCAGTGGCCGGGGCTGGCGGTCTCGTGGGGCTGCGCCTCTTTTGGTGCCGCCGGGGCAACCTGCTTGGCCGCCTGCTTCGGCGCTTGCGCAGGTGCCTCGTGTGCAACGAGGCCCTTTTTGCCTTTCGCGGCGGCGTCCATGGCCACGTTGGACAGCTCGTCGGCTTTCTTGTTCTTGGCGCGCGGCACCCACGTGTAGGTGACCTTCGTGCACGTGCGCGCCAGTTGCTTCGCCTCCAGTGCGAGCTGCTGCATGTCGGGGTGCTTGATCTTCCAGCGCCCGTTCATCTGCTCGACCACGAGTTTGGAGTCCATGGACACGGCGACTTCGTCGGCGCCTGCGTCGATGGCGGCCTTCAGGCCTTCGATGAGCCCGTGGTACTCGGCCACGTTGTTCGTGGACTTCTTGCCCACCGCGTAGACCACTTCCGCCAGGGTCTCCCCGTCCGGGCCGTAGACGACGGCACCGCTTCCGGCGACGCCGGGGTTGCCGCGGGAGCCGCCGTCGCAAAACATGGCTACCTTCATGCAACTACTCCTGTACTTGGGTGCGGACCAGCAGTGTGCCGCAGTTCGGGCACATCGGGACCTCGTCGGCCGGGGTGGCGTTGACTTGGTTGCGCTCGGTGGCGGGCAGCGCGATGAAGCAGCCGTTGCAGGTGCGGCCGTTGAACGCGGCGGCACCGATTTCGTCGTAGGCCTCGAGGACGTCTGCGGGCAGCTGGCTGCGCAGCACCTCAGTGTCCACGCGCTCGCGTGCTGGCAACGCGTCGACGGCGCGCTGTGCGGCCTCGACCTTACGCTCGAGCCCGTCCAGGCGAGCCCCATGGTTGTCGCGGTTGTTGCGCAGCGCCGCGATCTCGTTGTGGGCCTCCTTCAGCTCATACTGCAGGTCCGCGATGCGCGACTTCGTGGTGTAGCGGTCGTGCTGCAGGTCCTTGCGGCGCTCCTCGTCTGTCTCCGCGCCGAGCATGCGCTTGTTGTCCAAGTCGCGGCGCTTGAGCTTGCGCTCGTCTTCCTGGATACGCAGGATCTCCAGCTCCATGTCGTCGACGGCGAGCTGCGCCGCAGACGCCGCGCCGCGCATGCGCTCGAGCTCCGCGGTGAGGCGCTGCAGCTCCTTTTCCTCCTCGCTCGTGGCCTCGGGGTGGGCGGCCTGGCGGTCAGCCTTGGCAAGATTCAGTAGTACCTGCTGGAGTTCTACGGCAAGTTTCACGGGGAAGCACTGCTCCTTTACTTGGCTTGATTCGGGTGGGCGGAAACGGTCCACGGGTCCGTGCGCACCGGGATGATGCACGTTTCCACGCCTAGCGGGTTCACGATACCCTCTGCCTGCTGCGTCCACGGAAATTCACTCGCCCAGTGCGCAGTATCGATCACGGCGGGCCCACCAGCGCGCAGGTGCTCGTCGACTGGGTGGTGGCGCAGGTCCGAGGTGACATAGACATCGACGCCGAGCGCCCTCGCATCGTCAAGGAAGCTGTCGCCCGAGCCGGAGGAGACTGCGACGGTGCGCACCATCTGCTCCGGGTCGCCTGCGGCGCGCACGCCCCACACGGTCTCAGGCAGGGCGTCGGCCACGCGCTGGGTGAACTCGCGCAGGGTCATCGGCTCAGGCAAGGTGCCCACTCGCCCAAGGCCGGTGGCTCGCTCGAGCGCCCCCGGCGTATCGACGTCCACATCCCCCACCGGGCGAATCGGCCTGCCGGGCCGAATCCCGACCAGCTCCGCCAACTTGTCATTGACCCCCGGGCGCGCCGAGTCCGCGTTCGTATGCGCCGCGAACAACGCGCAGCCGCCGCGGATCAGCGTGTGCACGACCTTGCCCTTTGGCGTATTGGCCGCAACAGAGTGCACCCCGCGCAGCAACAGCGGGTGGTGAACCACCAGCATGTCCGCGCCTTCCTCCAGCGCGCGCTCCACCACGCTCATCGTGCAGTCCAGGGCAAACGCCACCTTGTGCACGGGCTCGTCCGGGTCGCCGCAAATCAGGCCAACCTGGTCCCAGCTTTCGGCGAGTTCGGGCGGGTAGGCGGCCTCGAGTGCCGCGACAATATCTCCTACAGTCTTCGTCGTCATGGCAACTAGCCTACAAACCTGGAATGCTGGTGGGCGTGACACTCCAAACAAACCGCCCGACCGTGCTCTTTGACGTCGACGGCACCATCCTCGACTCCTTCCCGGGAATCCGCGAAGGCTTCCTGCGGGGGCTCGCCGCCATCGACGTCGCCCCGCCTGACGAAGCGTTCATCGCGAAGATCCCGGGGCCGCCCATGCGCGAGTCCTACGAGAAGGCCGGGTGCACACCCGCGCAAGTCGACGCCGCAATGCAGGTCTACTCCGACTTCATGAGCACCGACGGGTGGCAGCAGTTCACCGTCTTCGACGGCATGGCCGAACTCATCGCCCAGCTTGACCAGGATGGGTTCCGTGTCGGTACCGCGACGTCCAAAAGCGAAACCTTCGCCGAACTCGCGCTGAAGCGCGCGGGCATCTGGCCGCACCTGGACTTCCTCGGCGCCGCCGACCACGAGCGCGGCCGCAGCACCAAGATCGCGGTGCTGGAGTACGTCCACGACGTCTTCGCACCAAAGCGCCCCATCATGGTCGGCGACCGCACCCACGACTTCACAGGTGCCGCCCACTTCGACATCCCGTCCATCGCCGTGACCTGGGGTTACGGCGACGCCGCGGAGTGGGCGCAGGCCACCCACACCGCACAAACCGCAACCGAGCTCAAGGAGATCCTCTATGCATATTGATTTCGTGTGCACCGGCAACATTTGCCGCTCGCCCATGGCGGAAGTCATCATCGCCGCCAAACTTGCCGACGCCGGCCTCGCCGACCACGTCCGCGTCACCTCCTCCGGCATCGGCGGCTGGCACGTCGGCGGCCCCGCCGACCCGCGCGCCGTTGCCGAACTCGCCAACCACGGCTACGACGGCACCCGCCACCGCGCCCAACAGTTCGGCGCCAACCAAATCGACGCCGACCTCATCGTCGCCCTCGACACCAACCACGTCTCCGAACTCGTCGCCCGCGGCGTGCCCGAGTCCCGCATCCGCCTGCTGCGCTCCTACGACCCAGCCGCCCCCGAAGGCGCCGGCGTCGAAGACCCCTACTACGGCGGCGCCGACGGCTTCCAAACCACACGTGAACAAATCGAAGCCGCCGCCCCAGGTATTATCAGCTGGGTCAAAGCGCAGCTAGACTAGCCGGAGAAAGTACGGGATCTGTGAAAGCGGGAGCAACAATGCAACCTGAAACAGGTGCACAACCATGGTGGAAAACGTTTCTGACCCCCGGGTGGGTCATCGTCGCCATCCTGATCGTGCTGTTCTCCTACTTCGCGTTCACCCTGCTGGCGCCCTGGCAGCTCCACAAGAACGAAGCGCTCGTGGAGCGCAACGACCACATCAAGACCGCATTCGAGCATGACCCGGTGCCGATCGGAGAGGTCGTCGACAAGCAGGGCGAACTCGCGCCCGGCGCCGAGTGGACCCGCGTCACCGCAACTGGCACCTACGCCCAAGACAGCGATGTGCTGCTGCGCCTGCGCCCCATCGACCGAACCCCATCCTTCCAAGTACTGACCCCATTCCGCCTGGACAACGGGCAAAGCGTGCTGGTCAACCGCGGATGGGTTCCCGCCATCGGCTCCACCCAAGTCCCCGACATCGACGCCCCACCCACCGGCGAACAAACCATCTCCGGCATGATGCGCGTCGACGAAGGCGTACACCCCTCCGCACCCCTCAATGACCAGGGCTACACCATGGTCTACTCCATCAGCCCAGGCCAAGTTGGCGAACTCACCGGCACCACTCTGGCCAGCCCCTACGTCCAACTCCTGAGCGACTCCCCCGGCGTCCTCACCGCCATCCCGCTGCCCATGCTCGAGACCGGCAACCACCTCTCCTACGGGCTCCAGTGGATCGCCTTCGGCATCATGGCGCCCGCCGGCCTCATCTACTTCATCTGGGCCGAAACCCGCGAACGCCGCCGCTTCAAAGAAGAACAAGCCGAGCTTCTCGACGCCCCCTCCGAACCCGCCGAGCCTGTTGCTCCCGCCTCCGCCCCCGCTGCTCCCGCTGCTCCCGCTCAGGCGCGGTCCCGCTACGGCACCCAACGGCGCAACCCCTGGGCCAAATCATACGAAAAGGAAGAAGAACGCTAATGCCCCACCAGCTGACCCAACGCGACGTCAAACATCTCGCCCGCTGCCTCACGCTGCTCGGTGACGCCAACATCCACCTCGACGCCGCCGCCGAACCCGCCGACATCGAAGACGCCATCCTCGACGACCTCGACGCCTTCCGCGAAGCCCCGATGACCACGCTGCTCGGCCTGCGCGGACCCCACAACGCCCCGCTCATCGACTCCGTCGTCCACAGCGTCCCCCAAACCGACAACGCCTTCGTCCACCTCCTCGACTACATCGCCCTCGCCGCCAAAGCCCTGCGCGCCGAGCTGCGCGAAGTCGCCGTCTTCCCCGACCCCGACAACATCGAAACCGGCTCCCTCCGCCTGCGCGTCGGCGAATGGGACGTCACCGACATCGACATCCCGGCCGGTTCTTCTGGTTCTGCTGGCATCGCTGATGCCGAACTTGCCATCATCGGCGCCCTCATGCCCCTCGACGCCGAAGCCGTCACCTTCCAGGCCCCGCAAGGAGTCGGCGTCGTCCTCGCCGACGTCGTCCCCGGCACGCCGCAGGCCAGCATGCAGGCCGTCTTCACCGCCATCGAGGCGGAGCTGTAGGGGTTTCTGGGCGTTCGCCTTCGGGGAACTTTCCTGGGCTACCATGCCGATTCTGCTCCGGTCGAGGTGTTAGAAGCGTGCGATGCAGGTCGACCATTTCTGCCCAGCCTGGCCGATTTTCAGCGACCAGCATCGCACTCCTTGAATACCTCGACCGGAACTTCTTTCGGACCTTTAGGCAGCTCACCCTCCTACCCCTGCGCGCGCTGCTCGAGACCGTCCAGCAATAAATCGATGAGGTTCGGAACCAGGTTTTTTGCCACGTTATTGACCGGCACCCCGGCTGGCAGTGGACGGGTCACCACACCAAGGCCGATGTGGAACTCAATGGGGTCTAGATCTTCGGGGCATAGGTGGGCAGCTTTGGCAGGGTCGAGGAGGCGGTTGTAGCAGGCACGGATCTCCCTAATCCGCTTCTCGATCATGGGTTCGCGCCGCTTGATAGTCGCGGGGTCACTCATGGAATCGGCGAAGATCGCCTGCGCAAGCGCCGCGTGTTTGAGGTCCCCGATTTCGTGGGTGGCTTGGCGCCAGGCGTTGCGGGGGACGTCGGCAAATTCGTCGAGGTGGCGATCGATGACGTGGTTGATGTCCTCCACCGCGTGTTCGCCAATGGCATCCAGGAGGTCGATGCGCTCCGGGAAATGTCGCGTGGCTGTCGCCACTCCAACCTCGGCTTCCTTCGCGATGGCGCGCATGGAAACGCCGGGGCCGACGTCGATAAGAAGTGAGCGGGCTGCGGTGACGATGGCCTCGCGGTTGTCGCGTGCGTCTTGTCTCATGCTTGACAGCTTAACAAATGGAACACTATGTTCGGTTTGTGTAAGTGAAACACTGCGTTCCATATAGGAGGTTCCCGTGAACGCAACGAACAACTCAACAGTCAAGGCGGTCGGCGCCGTCATTGGAATCCCGATCATCATTGGGCTCATGCTCTTCGCATTCCTCGCACCAACCTTCGCATCAGGCCCGCGCAATGTGCCGCTGGCGGTTGCGGCGCCGGGACCGCTCGTCGAAAAGATGGAAGCAACACTAAGCGAGGACGGCCCCACCCTCCTCGTACGCGATTCCGACGAGGAAGTGCGCGATGCGATCGCACAGCGTGAAGCGGTGGGTGGGCTCGTGGTCACCCCGCAGGGTGCGACGGCATACACCGCCTCCGGCAACGGCGCACCGTATGCGCAGATGATCGAGGGCATGGCGGGACAACTCGAAGCTCAGGGCATGGACGTGACTCGCGAAGACCTCGCGCCGACCTCCCCGGACGACCCGCAAGCGACCGGCCTTGCGCTGCTCGGACTGCCGCTGGCGTTCGGCGGAATTGTCTCCGCCGTCATCGCGACACTCGGATTCCGCGGAAAGAAGTGGACAAAACTCGCCGTTCTCGTGGGGATTGCTGCGCTCGGGTCGCTGGTCGCGACGTGGATGCTGCACTCCGTCTACGGGACCCTCACCGGCAGCTTCGGGATGGAGTGGTTCGGCATCGGCTGCGGCATCCTCGCGACGTCGCTGCTCACCGCCGGTTTGGGCGCAGTCATCGGGCTGCCCGGCGTGGGCCTCGGCGCGATCCTGACCATCTTCGTCGCCAACCCGCTCTCCGGCCTGGCCACCGGGCCGTGGCTCCTCCCCGTCGGCTGGTCGACGCTCGGCCAGTGGATGCCAATCGGCGCCACCGGACACCTCGTGCGCTCCCTTTCCTACTTCGATGGCCTCGGAGCAACCCAGAGCTGGTGGGTATTGCTCATCTGGATCGTGGTTGGGCTCCTGCTCCTGTTCTTGGAGCGAGGTCGCGCTGCTGAGTCTGGTGCTACTGAGGCGGTTGCGGACCACTAGAGAAGGTCCTGCACGTTCCTGGGCATTCGCTGTGCACCACAATCCATTACGACCCCTGACGACCTGAGCAAATGCAAAGGTGCGTCGCGAAAATCCTAGATTTTGGTGCGCCACCCCTTGCGCTCTCGTTCTACCACTGAAATAGTTCCCGGGCTCGGGAACTATTTTTCGTTTTGGGCCTGTTCCCGTCGACCACCACTCACGTCTTCCCAGGTCGCGACGGATGTCCACAAAGATTGTTCCCGGTTTCACTGATGAACTACCAGTCAGTTTCCGTTCCGGTCGAGGTGTTAGAAGCGTGCGATGCAGGTCGACCATTTCTGCCCAGACTGGCCGATTTTCAGCGACCAGCATCGCACTCCTTAAAGCCCATGCTTTGAACCCGGCACCAGATACTCTCACGGGCTAAAGCCCTGAGCTTGGTCATTGCCCCTCCTTGAGTCGGTCGATGTGTACCTGGCTAAACCCGCACCACATGCCCACCAGCTCACCACGTGCGTCGTGGACCTCCACTAGTGGCAGCTCTTGCCAGCCCTTCATTTCCATCTCCACAATCTTCACGGGGTAGTCGTCGAGCTGTCAGACCTGCACGACGACCCCGCAGCGTGTGAGTGCGCGGATCGTGGTGGTGCACCGCACACAGTGTGGGCGGCTGTAAACGGTCGCGGTCATCATTTCATCTGTCATTGCCTTCTCCTTTGTAGAAGCCGATGATTGTCTGTAGGTCTTGGAGGGTGGTGTGTTGGTTGGTTCAGTGGGAGGAGGTGCGGGTGGTGGCGGTGGCGATTTTGAGTTCGCAGTTTTTCATGGGTGGTTTCTCCTCAGTGGTTGGGTGGTTTTGGGTATTAAAAATGGCCCCTGCACGAGGTTGTGCGGGGCCAGGCGGCGCAGCATGTTTAATGCTCCAGCTAGACTGAGAAACTTCGATTTCTCAATAATAGAGCTCTTTATTTTATCCGGTCAGCCATGCAATTCGCGGGTAGAGGAAACTTGCCGAGCTTGTTTAATAGCATCGCGATCTGCAGCAATGACAATTTCGGTGAGTTCTCCAAGTAGCCAAACTAAACGAATTGAAGAGTGCGCGAGTAACAGGAATCCTGCTTGAAATATGTATGGGGCAATACTCGGACAATTGAGAAGGCTAAGAAGATTAGCAAGTGTGAAAGCAAGGACTGCGAAAAATCCAGATGATGTGGAACTTATCCAATTGGACTTTAATGCTTTCCCTCCAAGTACTCGGAGATTTTGAAAGCGTTTGCCGTTGGCAGTCAGAGCAAATATTACTACTACACCAGAAAAACCCGATACTGTAGCTGCAGCCCCAAGCGCGCCGGTATAGAGGGACTCAGTTCGATCTGGGGTCGCAGAGTCTGACAACGCATGCCAGATATCAGGTATTTGACCCGTCAGAGCAAGCAGCGCATGTAACATAGTGAGTGTTAGCAGCGTTGCATCAATTAGACGTGGATAAGAACGAAGTATCTCCTTCCGTGTCTTTCCCCACTTCATTGTATGCCTCTCTGCCTTCTATGGGATAACTTCTAAAGTTTACGAAGTTTTTCGCGAAATTTACTGTTTGCTTCAAGCATTCCCTGAAGAATATGCTCGGGCCCTGGTTGCTCATTTTCTTCGTTCTGGAACGATTCTTTAATCGTGATTCGATCGGAGATGAAGTCAATCGAATCTTTGCGCAGCTTTCCATCCTTGTCCCAATTGGTCAAGGTGGCCTCAGCTTTTTTGAATTTCTGAATATCCGTTTCCTTACCAAACAGGTTGACAAGCGCAGTCTTAACATCATCCTGTATTGAGGGGGAGACCGTATAATTGCCAAAGCTTAGAGTGATACCTACCGTCATCTGATTTCCGGTGTCGATTTCTTTAGCTTTCGCCAAAGCTTTACTCACACTGTCATCCCCATCAAGTTCTGCAAGGTCTACATCATTGTCGAGCGTGAGCTGAAGTCTAGTTGCACCATCAGCTTCTTGCAGACGTCTGAGTTGGTCCCTACGGACAAACGGGGTTAATTCGAAGCGATTTCCGCTTTGAAGAGTATTGAAATGGTGAGAAATTGCTGCGCTAATGGCGGAGACTGTAGCTCCATTCTGAGTTCTCGATATTGCTACTACGTTTTCGTGCCCTGATGCGGTCAGGTAGGCACCTTCGATGAGATGACCACCGATACCAGTTTGAGCGAGCCTCTCAATTTGGTCGCTGCCCTGGTCTCGATGGTCAGGCCAATCGTCTTTAGAACGAACCTTTCCAATATACAGGAACTTTACGGAAGGAGATTTTATACTTGCTGCCTGGACAATATAGTCCCTCCCATAGTGCTTAAATGAAAAGCTCGACCCATCTAAAGCATTAATCTCATCCCAAATATCGTTCCAAAATGTACTTGGGATATCGATAGGTTGGTCGTCCTTATCCCACCATTTTGGTGAGTAGTAGAAAATCGTCCGGTTCTTCGTGGCCATGTTTCGTCTCTAATTGAATTGGGTGTACTAGAGCCGATTTTAGCTAATCCCTTCCTCCGTATATCCGGTATGGATAACTGTTGCTATGGGGTCGCTAAAATCCCAGGTCAGTTTGTTGCCGCAGTTTGGACATGTGGTTGAGTGTTCCCAATCCTGCGGTTCAGGTATGGCCGAAGGGTTTTCCCAATGTGGCCATGCAGAAAAACCAGAAGTGCCAGGGGGCCACCAATCCAACCCAACAAAGGAAGGACACACCCATTATGGCAAGCATCACCCCATACAAAACAACGACAGGCCGCAAATGGCGCGTCCAATACCGAGACCCCACCGGAAAAGGCCGCACCAAACAAGGCTTCGCAAGAAAATCAGACGCCCAAGCCTGGGCCGCGAAAAACACCACCGCCATGGGAGACGGTGACTGGATCGCCCCCGAACTCGGCACCACCACCATCAACGACCTCGCCAACACATGGAAACAATCCTGGGCGCACCTCAAACCCGCCACCAAAAGCATCAACGAATCAACATGGCGCATCCACGTCGAACCCATGTGGGGCGACCGCCAAATCAAAACCATCCGCCAATCCGAGATACAGGTATGGCTCGGCACCATCAAAAAACACACCTCCGGCAAACACCCCGAACCAACCAACGAACCAGCATCCCCAACCACCGTACGCAACTGCCACATGGTCCTCGCCCAAATACTGGACCTGGCAGTACAAGACCGCATGATCCCATCAAACCCGGCGCGTGGGGTGAAACTCCCCAAAAAGAGCCCCGGCATAAAGGTGTACCTCACCCCAGGCCAGCTACAAGCCCTTGTGCGTGAATGCGGCGACATGGGTGACCTCATAGCCCTACTCGGCACCTCCGGGCTACGCTACGGCGAAGCCACCGCCCTGCGCGTCGGCGACATCGACTTCCTACGCCGCCGCATACGCGTCGAACGCAACGCCCGCCACACCACGGCCGGCCCTATCTACGGCACCCCAAAAACCGGCGAGCAACGCACCGTAGCGATCACCGAGTGGGTTGCCGGTCTGCTTGAGAAGCGCACGCGCGGCAAAACGAAAGACGCCCTGCTGTGGACCGCAACCAACGGCGGGCCACTGCGACCCCTGGGCCACACATCATTCTTCGCGCACGCAGTGAAACGCTGCCAAGGCAAGGACACGTCGTTCCCGTCGAAGCTCACCCCACACGGGCTACGCCACGTCGCCGCCGGGCTCATGGTTGGTTCCGGGGCGAGCGTGAAGGTCGTACAACGACAATTGGGCCACGCTTCGGCAGCAATGACACTCAACGTTTACGCTGATTTGTTTGATGGTGACTTGGATGTCGTGGCGGAACGACGACTCGACGACACTTTTTCAAAATGTCGTGGAAATGTCGTGGCGACGTGAAAAAGGCCCTCCCCGATTCCTCGGAAAGGGCCTCTGGCATGGTGCGCCATGACGGGCTCGAACCGCCGACCTACTGGGTGTAAACCAGTTGCTCTTCCAGCTGAGCTAACGGCGCGCTGGGTAGAGACTTTAACAAAGCTTCTACCGATCGCAAAATTAACAACAAACGGGCAGGTAAACGCCTATTTTGGTACACCGGCGGAGCGGAGGCAGGAGCCTTGCCATTCGCCGAAGCGGTCGGCGGTGGTTTGGACCAGGCCGGCGAGTTGGGCGGATTCGGAGATGACGCCGGGTTGTACACCGCCGGGCTTGGAGGCGCCTGGGGTCATGAGCCAGATGCGGGCGTTGTCGTCGAGGTTGCGGGAGCAGTCGACGAGGACGTCGACAAGGTCGCCGTCGTCTTCGCGGTACCAGAGCAGGATCATGTCGCAGAGGTCTTGTGCGTCTTCGTCGAGGAGTTGGTCGCCGATGCGGTCTTCGATCGCTTCGGAGATGGTTGCGTCGGCGTCGTCGTCCCAACCGATTTCTTGGACGATTTCGCCTTGATTGACCCCTAGTCGGTCAGCGTATGTATCGACACCGTTGGCGCCCAACGTTCTTATTCCTCCCAATGAGATGAGTGTTGTATGCAAATATGCCGTTTAGTTTACATCTGCGGGTTACACATTACCGGACAAATACGCGACGGCCTCCGGGGGCCCTCGAGTTTTGTGACGTTCAACGCAATTGGCTGAAACCACGTATCCTGTTTTGCAGGTTTTCATTCCCGCCTGTGCCTCGCTGGTTGCAGGCCCGAAACGTTAGGAGGACGTTCCTTGGCTGAACACAATAATGACTCCAACATCCCGTTGATCCGCGAGGGTGTCGCTTCGTATCTGCATGATACGGACCCGGAAGAGACCCAAGAATGGATTGACTCGTTTGATGGGATTCTGGACCAGTCCACGCCGGAGCGTGCTCGATTTTTGATGCTGCGCCTGTTGGAGCGGGCGTCGGCGAAGCGGGTGGATTTGCCTGCGTTGTCGTCGACGGATTTCGTGAATACGATTCCGACGAAGATGGAGCCGGAGTTCCCTGGTGATGAGCAGATTGAGAAGCGCTACCGCCGTTGGATGCGTTGGAACGCGGCGATCATGGTGCACCGCGCGCAGCGTCCGGGTGTGAAGGTTGGCGGCCATATTTCCTCGTATGCGTCGGCGGCGGCGTTGTATGAGGTTGGTTTTAATCACTTCTTCCACGGCAAGGACGCTGAGCAGGGCGGCGACCAGATTTTCTACCAGGGTCATGCTTCCCCGGGCATGTACGCGCGTGCGTTCCTGGAGGGTCGTCTGACTGAGGATGATCTGGATGGTTTCCGTCAGGAGCATTCGCGTCCGCAGGGTGGTCTGCCGTCGTACCCGCACCCACACGGTATGAAGGACTTCTGGGAGTTCCCGACGGTGTCGATGGGCTTGGGCCCAATGAACGCCATTTACCAGGCTCGCTTTAACAAGTACTTGCAGGATCGCGGTATTAAGGACACGGATCAGCAGCACGTGTGGGCGTTCCTCGGCGACGGCGAGATGGACGAGCCGGAGTCGCGCGGTCTACTGCACATGGCGTCGCTGTACGGCCTGGATAACTTGACCTTCGTGGTCAACTGCAACTTGCAGCGTCTCGACGGCCCCGTCCGCGGCAACGGCCAGATCATCCAGGAGCTGGAGGCCTTCTTCATTGGCGCTGGCTGGAATGTGATCAAGGTTGTGTGGGGCCGCGAGTGGGATGAGCTGCTGGAGAAGGACAAGGACGGTGCGCTGGTCCACGTCATGAATACCACTCCGGATGGTGATTACCAGACGTTTAAGGCCAATGATGGCGCGTTTGTGCGCGAGCACTTCTTCGGCCGCGACGAGCGGACGCTGAAGCTGGTCGAGGACATGTCGGATGAGGAGATCTGGGCGCTGCGCCGCGGCGGCCACGACTACCGCAAGATCTATGCGGCGTACAAGCGTGCGCTGGAGACCAAGGGCAAGCCGACGGTCATTTTGGCGCACACGATTAAGGGCTACGGCCTGGGCCACAACTTTGAGGGTCGTAACGCGACGCACCAGATGAAGAACCTCACGCTGGAGGACCTGAAGCGCTTCCGCGACAAGCAGGGCGTGCCGATCAGCGACGAGGAGCTGGAGAAGGATCCGTACCTGCCGCCGTACTACCACCCGGGCGAGGACGCTCCGGAGATCAAGTATTTGAAGGAGCGCCGCGAGGAGCTCGGCGGGTACCTGCCGGAGCGTCGTGTGAAGTTCACGCCGCTGGAGCAGCAGCAGGACTTCGAGAAGGCTTACAAGGCCATGTTCAAGGACTCGGGTAAGCAGGAAGTTGCCACGACGATGGCGCTGGTGCGTACGTTTAAGGCGTTGATGCGTGATAAGGAGATCGGGAAGCGAGTGGTGCCGATCATTCCGGATGAGGCGCGCACGTTCGGCCTGGACTCCTGGTTCCCTACCCTGAAGATTTACAACCCGCAGGGCCAGAACTACGTCCCAGTGGACCATGACCTGCAGCTGTCCTACCGCGAGGCGACGGACGGCCAGCTCCTGCACGAGGGCATCAACGAGGACGGTTCCTCGGCGTCCTTCATCGCGGCCGGTACGTCCTATGCGACGCACGGCGAGCCGATGATCCCGATGTACATCTTCTACTCGATGTTCGGTTTCCAGCGCACGGGCGACAACTTCTGGGCCGCTGGCGACCAGATGGCGCGCGGTTTCATCATCGGCGCGACTGCGGGACGCACCACCCTGTTTGGTGAGGGCTTGCAGCATATGGATGGTCATTCGCCGATTTTGGCGTCGACAAATCCGGCGGTGGTCACCTACGATCCTGCCTTTGCGTACGAGATGCCGTACCTGATTTCCAAGGGCATCGAGCGTATGTACGGCGACGGCCACGGCGAAGACGTGATGTACTACATCACCGTCTACAACGAGCCGACGCACCAGCCGGCGCGCCCAGAGAACCTCGACGTTGAGGGCCTGCACAAGGGCATCTACCTGTTCGACGAGGGCGAGAAGCACGAGCACAACGTGTCGCTGCTTGCTTCCGGCATTGGTATGCAGCAGGCGCTTCGCGCGCAGAAGATCCTGCAGGAGAACTACAACGTGGGCGCCTCGGTGTACTCGGTGACCTCCTGGGTGGAGTGTGCGCGCGACGGTGCGCGTGTTGCCAACGAGCAGCTGCTGCACCCGGGTGAGGACGTCGGCGAGGCGTTCGTGACCCGTCAGCTGAAGCAGACGGAGGGCCCGTACGTTGCGACGTCCGACTTCGCCACGGACCTGCAGGAGCAGATCCGCCCGTACGTGCCGGGCCAGTACTTGGTGCTTGGCGCGGATGGGTTCGGTTTCTCGGATACGCGTGAGTCAGCACGCCGCTACTTCAACATTGACGCCGAGTCGATGGTGGTTGCGGCGCTGATGGGCCTGGCGAACGAGGGCAAGATCGAGATGGATGTTGCCGCGCAGGCCGCGAAGGACCTGAAGATCGACGACCCAACCGAAGCCTAAGGGCTAGCGCGGGAGGTACGGGGCGAGCGCCGGAATGTTCGGCGCCAACGCTGCGAACAGCGCCCCGACCACCGCGAGCGTAGAGAGCACCCCTAGCGTGATGACGAGCGCCCTCGAACCCGAGGAGCCGTTCGAGTCCGCTGGGGGTGTTTGCGGTTGCGTCGGCTCTGGCGGGTTGGGGCCGTCGTGGCTGATCCGGAGGAATGCGGTGCGGGTCGTGTCGTCTTCGAAGGTGGCGCGGACTTCGACGGTCGAGGGGGTGCGGGCGGCGTCGGTGGCGGTGCCGCTGACGGTGCCGGTGACGGGGTCGATGGAGAGGTCCCACCCGACTGGTGGGTCGATGAGCTCGAACTTCGCGTCGGTTGGGAGCTCGACGCGATCGCGAAGGTTGAACGGCGTCGCTGTGAACGATGTGCCGTGGGCGACCTCGACTGGTTTGTAGACGGGTTCGTAGATCAGGCGCTGGTCGGCAACGAGCGAGACCGGCACGCCGATGTACTCCGTGGTCCCGTCTGGGTATTTCACACCGATGTCGAGTTTGCGGGTGTTTTCGCCGCGCTGGACGGTGGTGCAACTCGGTGCGTAGAGCTGCCCGGCTTCGACTTGGTCGCAGTTGAAGAACTGGAGGCGCACGACAAGGGTCGTGTCGTTTTCGATCGTGGCAACGATGGGCACCCCTTGCGTTTCTCCCCCGCCGGCGACCCAGAACGTTGTCCCCTCCGGCGCTCCGGTCGGGGTGAAACGTGTGCTCTCCGTGTAGAGCTGACCTGGGACCAGCGGTACGTAGCGGGGCTCGGTGTGGAAGCTCGGCTGGTAGCGGTCGGCGTCCGTCACGTCAGCGGCCACTGCCAGCGGGGCGCAGGCGATGGCGCAGGTTGCGGCGGTGGTGGCGGCGAGCAATTTGTAATTCATGAGTTACTTCACGTCTTCGGTAATGCGTTGGATGAGTCGGTTGATGGCGGTGCTGACGGCGCCGGGGGCATCGAGAGGCGGCATGTGGCCGCTTTCAGGCAGCACCTGCATGTAGGCGTGCGGCCAGATCTCGTGGAGTTTCGCGCTCTGGGACACTGGGGTGACGGCGTCGTGGTCGCCGACGAGGATGTAGCCGGGGATGGTGCTGAGCACCTCGCCGGCGTCGAGTTCCGAGTGGTGCAGCAGATCCTCGAAGTAGCCTGCGTAGGTTTCCAGCGGGGTTTCGCGGATCATGGCGGCGTGGAATTGCACCAGCTGGTAGCTCATCGGCCGGAAGTAGAACCCGAGCGCGAGGATCGGGGTGAGCATGTCGGTGACGACTTGCCGCACGCCTTCCGCGAAGTGCGGGGTCACGGCGACGACGCCTTCGATGAAGCGGCCGATCGGCCCTGCCAGGATCTGTGGCAGGCCTTGGACGGTAAAGGGTTCGACCGCGCTGGAGATCTGCACCGAGCCCGCGAGGTTGAATTCGTGGTGGTAGCGCCGCATCATCGAAAGCGAAATCGGTCCGCCGAGTGAGTGCCCGACCACGATGGCGGGTCCGCGCACGTTGCGCTCACGCATGACGGCGGCGACGTCGTCGGCGGCGGCGTCGATAGTTAAGAGATCGGGGTCGACTTTGCCGGTCTGCCCGTGCCCGCGCAGGTCAAGCAACAGTTGGCGCACCCCGTGGCCTGCGACGTCTTCGGTTTGCAGGAAGAATTCTTCGGCGGCGATGTTGAAACCGTGGACGTAGACGACGGTGACGGCGTCGGGGTCCTCGGGGCCGAGTTCGTACCAGTGAATGTTGACTCGCTCTCCCCCGGCGTCGACTTCAAGGACGCCCTCGCGGTCGGGCTTGAGCCCGTATTCGCCGTCGCCGGTGTGCAGCAGTTCGCGGGTTTCCACGAGCTGTCGGCGCGCTTTGGGCGTCAGCGATCGGAGGTAGGCAACTGTTTGCAGCATGCTTCCACCTTATTATGTGGGTATGGAACTCTCACAACGCTTAGATTTGAGCGCCCTCAAGCTTGACGACGCCCCCTCCGACCCCACCGCGAACACCGAGGATGCCTCCGCGTTCGCTCAGCTCACGCGCCTCATTGAGCGCGTGACCGGCGAGGACACTGAAGGCCTGGATCGGGAGACCACGCTGGATGGGGCCGGGGTGGCGTCGTTAGATCGTATTGAGCTTGCGGTGCGCATCGAGCAAGAGCTTGGCGTGCCGATTGACGAGGAAACCTACCGGCAGCACTCGACGCTGGGTGAGCTCAGCGCCTACATTGAAGGGCACGAGGACTACAAAGGAGCGTAGCGTGACTATTTCCTATCTCACCGACATGGACGGCGTGCTGCACAAGGAAGGGCAGATGATTCCCGGCGCGGACGCCTTCATTCAGCGCCTGCACGATGAATCGATTCCGTTTATGGTGCTGACGAACAATTCGATGCAAACCCCGCGGGACCTCTCGGCGAAGCTGGTCCGGATGGGCTTGCAGATTGAGCCGGAGCGGATTTGGACGTCCGCGACTGCCACGGCAACCTTCCTGTCGCAGCAGGTCGGCGAGGGCTCGGCATACGTGATTGGCGAGGCCGGGATGACCACGGCACTGCACGAGGCCGGGTGGATCCTGACGGACCAGGATCCGGACTTTGTGGTGCTGGGTGAGACGCGCACCTATTCGTTTGAGGCGATCACGACGGCCTGCAACCTGATTTTGAAGGGTGCGCGGTTCATCGGTACTAACCCAGATCTGACGGGCCCCGGCCCGAACGGCATTCTCCCGGCGACGGGCGCGGTGGCTGCGATGATTACGTCGGTGACTGGGATGGAGCCGTACTACGTGGGCAAGCCGAATCCGGTGATGATGCGCTCGGCGCTGAACAATATCGGCGCGCACTCGGAGCACACGGTCATGATTGGTGACCGGATGGATACGGACGTGAAGTCCGGCCTGGAGGCCGGCATGCGCACACTGCTGGTGCGCACGGGAATTTCGGATGACGCCGAGATCGCCCGCTACCCGTACCGGCCAACGAAGGTGATCGATTCCGTTGCCCAGCTTGTGGACGTCATCACCGATCCTTTCGGCGACGGCGCGTACAGCTAGCCCTATCCTGCCGCTTCGACGCTGGCGCTGAAGCCGTATTCGGCGGCTAGCGCCGCGAGCGCGTCCGCGAAGCTGCGCGTGACGTCCGGGGTCGCGCGGAAGGTTTCGCGGCACTGGTAGGTGCCAGTACTGTCCCGGCGCCAGCGGGTGAACCAGGCGTCGTCCCAGAGCGCTTCCTGGTTGACTGGCGCGTCCGGGAGCAGGAGCAGGAGCTCTTCGACGCGCATACGCGCTGCGGCGGGCATGTCCTGGATGCTCATGACGGAGGTCGTCGGCGCGGCGCAGACAGAGCGCCACGTACGCGGGGCAACGAGAGTTGTTGTCATTTGTGGGGACCCTTCTGTGTGTGACAGTGCGGCGCACGCGCCCGGTGACTAGCCGGTTCCGCGCCCGCTGACTAGGCGGGCGCATCTTCGTGCGAGACGAGGTTCGTCTTCCCCAACGGCCTCTCGCATCACTTTGCATGACACGAGACACACCGGGCAACCCTCAACAACTGGTTGATCCCCCTGTTTACTGAAGCTCTACTTGAGGGTCAGGAGCTACCTGGCTGCTACCCCAGTGCCTTGACAGCGTCGAGCACCATGGCCCAGAACCGCTCGGCGTCGAGCTTCGTGGCCACGGAGGTGTGGCAGTCGGCGGGCGCGGGGCTACGGAAGTCCGCCACGGTGCGGCCGGTGGTGAGCAGGCCCTGCGTCTCGACGTCCACCGGTACCTTGACCGTCTCCACCACAGTTGGGTCGATGAGGTAGGCGACGCAGCACGGGTCGTGGACTGGCGGGTCATCAAAGCCCTGGGCGTCCTGGTAATTCTTGCGGAACGCACCGAAGAGCCCCACGACGAAGTCGCCAACATTCGTGCCCAGCGCAGCGAACTGCTCCTCGACCTCTTTCGTCGCCAGTGCCTGGTGCGTCAGATCAAGGCCAACCATGACGACGGGCCACTTCTCGTTGAAGACGATATGGGCGGCTTCAGGGTCGACGATGATGTTGAACTCCGCGCTTGGCGTCCAGTTGCCGGTGCCATACGCCCCACCCATCAGGACGACCTCCTTGACGCGCTCGACGATGCGCGGCTCCAGCCGGGCTGCAAGCGCGATGTTAGTCAACGGGCCTGTAGGTACCAGGGTGACGGTCCCGGCGGGCTCGCTCATGATCGTGTCGATGATGAACTGCACACCGTGCTTCTCCTGCACCGACAGCGCCGGCTCGGGAAGCTCGAAGCCGTGGATTTCCATGCCGGTGTCGCCATGAATGCCCTCGGCGGTTTCCACCTCGCGCAGGATCGGCCGGGTCGCACCCGCGTACAGCGGAACGTCCGTGAGCTTTGCCACGGTCAGCACCTGCGCCGCGTTACGCGTGACCTTCTCCAGCGTGTGGTTGCCACCGACGGTGGTCACGCCAAGGAGTTCAATGTTTGAGTTTCCGGCTGCGAGCAGGATGGCCACGGCGTCGTCGTGGCCTGGGTCGCAGTCGAGGATGATCTTGGTTGTCATTTACTGCACCTTCTTTCGTGCCGCGTCTTCTGCGGCGATCGTGTCAGGAAGCGATTCGGGGCGCGGGATGAGGAACGACGTGCAGAACGCGCCGATGAGCAGGACCGCGCCCGCGATCATGCCGGCGCGGTAGCCGCCGTTCTGGTCGGCGAACGTGGCCACCACCGCGAAGATCACGGTGAAGGAGATACCGGCGCCCAGGTTAAACGCGCCCGCGTTCAGGCCCGGCAGGTAGCCCTGGTTCGTCTTCGGCGCCAGCACCACGTGCAGCGACCCGAGCATGATGTTCGCGATACCCGCGTAGGTCACACCAGCGGCAACCGACAGCGCCAACAGCAGGCCCTTCGTCGGGTTGGACACCACGAACGTGCCGAAGACCACCGACAGGAACGCACCGGCGATACCGATCTGCAGCATGAGCTTGTAGCCCACCCGCCCGGCACAGAACCCGGCGATCGGGCCAAACACCAGGCCGGCCAGCGCGTACGGGGTCAGCGTCCACCAGGACACCACGCCCGCCGACATCCCCGGCCCGAACGTTTCGTCCTGAGCAAGGTTCGGGACCAGGCCGTTCATCACGGCGAAAATGCCGGTCATGGTCAGGGTGGTCGTCGTCAAGAGCGCCCACGTGCGCCGCTCCTTGAGCAGGTGCGGGGCAACCAGCGGGTGCTCCGTGGAGGACTCGATGCGCCAGAAGACCACCAGCGCCACCGCGCCGACCGCGAGCAAGACGATGACCATGAACCAGTTCGCGGCTGCCAACGCACCGGCCTCGTTCAGCGCGGTCAGGATCGCGCCGACAGCCACGACCAGCGGGACCACACCCTTCCAGTCCATGGCGTAGCCGGCGTCGGACTTCGTCTCACGCACACCAAAGTGCACGGCGAACACCGCCACGACCGCGAAGACGCCGATCACCCAGAACAGGGAGCGGAAGCCGAAGGCAGCTGTGAGCCAGCCGCCCATGATGGCGTCGATACCCGCGATACCACCGTTAATCGAGGTCAAGATGCCAATCAGCAGCGCGAACTGTTTCTCTTCGCGCACCTCCTGGCGCAGCATCACGGACGTCAGCGCGACCGTCGGCCCCGACACGCCCTGAATGACGCGCCCGATGAACAGCATGGTGACATTCGCCGCCAGCGCCGCAACCACCGAGCCAATCGCGGTGACCACCATCATGCCCACCAGCACTTTTCGACGCCCAATCAAATCTCCCCATCGTGGCATAAACAGGGAAAACAGGGCCGCAGCGGTAAAGAACGCGGTCTGCGTCAACCCGATCTGGGAGGTGGTGGCGTCGAGTTCGCGCTCCATCGTCGCCAGCGCGGGCGCCAGCATGGACGCGTTCAGCTGGAACGCGAAGACGGCGGTTAACAGGGCAAGCATGAGGGGCCAAACCTGGCCAGGCGGCAGGCGGTGGCCTGCTTCCGGGGGTGGCGTGTGTGTATCGTGCATGCCCCCGAGTCTAAAGCAGGGCGTTCCAGATGGCAGTGTTCGTTTCCTGCCACAAGGGCTTGGCCCACTCGCCGAACTGCTCGTCAGTGAGCGCGACCATGGCTTGGCCCTGCGCAACCCACAGATAGGTCCCCGCCATACCGAAGTGCCCCACCGTGTCGGCCGGCATGGTGTCCCCCGTCCAATGGGGGGACTTCTCCCCCTTAATCTCAAATCCGAGACCCCACGGGCATGGTTTTTGCATCCCGTAGCCTGGCACCACCCCACGCAAGTCCCCGAACTGGTTGCGGAACGCCTCCGCCACGGTGTCCGGGTGCAGCAGCGTGGGCTGCAGCAGTTCCGCAGCGAACTTGCTCAGGTCCGCGACGCTCGCGCGCGCCCCGTGGCCCGCGGAGCCTTCCAACACGGCGGTGTCCATCCCCAACGGTTCAAAGACACCTTCGTGCAGGTACTCCGGAAATGCGATGCCGGTGGTTTCCTCCACGAAGTCCGCAAGAATTTCGTAGCCAGCGGACGAGTAAATCCGCCGCTCCCCGACTGGCTTCTGCGGGCGCCTGCTATCGAAGCCGACGCCGCTGGCGTGCGACAGCAGGTGACGCACCGTGGAGCCATCCGGCCCGCACGGGGTGTCCAGCTCGAAGGCTCCCTCCTCCACCGCCAGCAGCACCCCGTACGCGGCGAGCAGTTTGGTCACGCTCGCCAGCTCGAACACCCGGTGCTGGTCCCCGTAGGTTTCTTCACACTTACCGACGAGCGCCGCCGCGCAGTGTTTCACCGGCCAGGACGCAAGGTGCTCTTCTAAAATCATGCCCACATGATAGCTACTTGCGCACCCACTCGACGCGCACTTCGTAGTCCTGCATCGCGGTGCCCTGCTTGAGCGCCTCCGCATGCGATGTCATGAGTTCCTCCACGCGCGTGTGCGCACGATCCAGCAGCCCCTCCTTGACCGCGCGGTCCGCCGCACGCGTCTTCTCCTCGGCGAGGAAGCCGGTGACGTCCTCCACCTTGACCTGGTTGAGCGGGTTCATCGACTGCTTGTACACCTGCACGCTCTTATCGTCGATCTCCGAGGAGGTCACGCTCACCTCCGGGACTCGCACCGTGATGGTCTGGGCGGCGTCGTCAATGTTGACGCCGATCGCCTCGACGTCCGCGATGCCCGCCTTGACGGTCCCGCTGTAGCTCAGCAGGAAGTTGCGCCCGGTCAGCGGCACTTTCACACCCGCGAGCTCAAGACCCTTATTGTCGTAGTTGCCCACGTTCGAGTACGCATACTCCTCAACCGAGAGTTCCCCCACCTGCCTAAACGACGCCCCTATCGACGCCTCACTGATTTCCTCCCGACCGACCTGCAGGCCGTTCGGGACCACAAACTTCAACACCGCAAACGCTGTAGCCAGCGCAACCACCAGCGCTGTGAGCACCAGCGCGCCTACTCGAAATCCTCTTTTTTCCACGCTGCAAGACTACAGCGACACGTTACCGCCCGATCTCATCGGGGGCACAGACCCGAATCTTGTCAACAAACTGCTGTGGCGCACCGCGGCCTCGCAGCGCGTCACCGTTGTAGCACGCGGAGTTCAGCCCGCGCTTCGACGTCCCATCCGGCAGCAGCGCCACCCAACGGTCTCCCTTGCGTTCAAACGGCACAATCCAGTCCGACTGCTTCTGCCCCGCCACGGCCCACTGGCCCTCGCAGTACATCACGGTCGTCCCCGTCACGCCTGGCCAGCCCGGCATCGCCGCATCAAAGGCCTGCGGAGAGCACTTATTTATCGACGCCCCTCCGAAGCCCAACGCCGCCAACCCCGGCACCGTCGACGACAACCCCGTCAGCCCAGCAACCACCTTCGGGTCCACGTTCGGGATCAACCCCTGCGACACCGCGAACGCAGCGCCCGCACCAACAGCGGCCAGGACACCAAGCGTGATCCCCGCAATTGCAGCCGGGCTCAGTTCCTCGCCGTCGGAGCTGCCGGAGCTACCGTCCTTCGTTGTCGTCTGCTGCGCCCCTTGCGTATTCTCCCCCGCCGAGTTCTCCTCCGACCACGCGACAGGCGCCTGGACGGCCGTCACGGACACAGCCGAAGCTACAGTGAGTGCAAGCAGTGAGTGTTTCATAGCGACTACCCTACAACCGCCCACCTTCCATGTCCACGAAACATGCCCCCACCTGGCGATTTTTCAATTTCCAACATCCGGGTTAAAGTATTGCTCGTTGCTTTCAAGCACATATTCCTCCATAGCTCAGTTGGCAGAGCATTCGACTGTTAATCGAAGGGTCACTGGTTCGAGCCCAGTTGGAGGAGCAACTACAACCCGAGGCGTTGCCTCGGGTTTTTGCGTTTCAGATTAGCGGTTCGGCAGACGGAGGCTCCACTCTCGTCGACCTACTCCGGTTGACCAACGCAGGTCAGCGCAAAATCGACAGAATAGCCCCAAATGATCGAAATCGCGCTGGCCTGCGTTGGTCGACGCTATGAGGTCGACGGGAGCAACGGGCACCCTTTCATAAAAGTCACCGCGATAACCCTCTTACCCCGACCGATGTAACAGTTCGAGTGATATTATTACTAAAGTGTGAAAATATCACACGGAATGTTACATAAAGGAGTAACGATGCCCCATCCCCGCCAAGACAACGCCCTACTAGTGCGCCGTATCCACAAGCAGCTAACAAAGCAGCACGACGAGCTACGCGAAGCAGTCGGTGTCGCGCTGGACTACCGCCGAAATCTGCCCTACGTCGATTACCTCGATGAGTACCCAGGGTTAGACCGTGAAGCCATGCTCGTAGCACTGCATCGGCAGTTCCGCGAGAGCGGACTCGGAGGTCTTAAACTCTGCGAAGCATCAGGGTTTCCCACCCGCCTATGGTTTGAGAACGACGACGCCTTCCTGGTGGTGCGCCGCAAGAAAGGATTCCGCAACTCCCCCATAGAGACCCCGGACCAACCCTTAATCGAAAACAAACGCCGTATCGTATTGTTCTGGGAGTTCCCGAAGCCGGAGACGGACTCGATTACCAAGTTTTCGATACAACTCTTCGACGGCGAAGGCACCCTTGAAGAGGCAAGGAAACTATCGCAAGAATTCCAGCTACTTACTCCCAACGAGAAGATCACCGAAGACAAGTTTTACCCAACACGCGCCGACGAACAAGAGTTCAACTTCGGCACCTAGAAAGCACCAGCTACATGTCCACTGCAAGCACAAACCTCAAACACATCAGAATTCTGCTTGGCTACACGCAAGGAGCCTTCGCCGCAGAGCTCGGGGTTTCGCAATCAACGCTTAGTAGCGTCGAACGCCAACGACGCAACCTGTCGCCACGGCTCCTGACTACCGCGCAGTTTGTCACCAAGGTTCCCCGCGAGTTCTTTGAAGAACCCATCGACTACTACGACTCACCGGACCTCCTGTTCCGAACAGCACGACTAGGGCAACCCGAATCGGAGAAAATCGCCACCGCGTTCTCGATTACCGAGCACTACCTCAAACGCCGCTTCCCCGACCAAACCAGCAGCCTGCCAAAGCTAGACCTGCCTGATCAACCACTAGACCAGATCGTCATCGAAGAAGCAGCCGCCCGCACCCGCGAACACCTACAACTCGCACCCGATACCGCTATCGGCAACCTGACAGCAGCACTGCACCAATGCGGTGTGATCGTCACATCACTTCCCGACGACGTTGTCGACGGCACCAACTTCGACGGCGTTTCCACCCCCACAGCAGCACCTCTGCGCGTCATTGCCCTCAACCGGCAACGTAGCGGCGACCGATACAGGTTTAGCCTTGCCCACGAACTCGGCCACCTCATCCTGCACACCGCAACAACCCGGCGCGACCTCCCTGTAATTGAGACTGAAGCCAACCAATTTGCGGGGGCATTGCTGATGCCCCCGCAGCTTGTCGCTGACAACGTCACACCAGAGGCGACGTTGTCTGACTATGCGCACCTGAAATCGCAGTGGGGCTGTTCTATTCAAGCGATTGTGCGACGAACCCATGAGCTCGAGCTGATTGACTACAAGCGCTACCGGAGTTTGCGCATGCAAATCTCCGGGCGCGGCTGGCAAGTTCACGAGCCTGTCCACGTGCTGATGGAGAACACCTTCGTCGATCCGGTTGATCTCACAGAGTTGACTCGCCTTAGCGCTGAGGCGGCGCCCGTGGAGTCACAGATTGCGAGCGTGACGCAATTGCCAACCACGCACCGCAAATAAGGAGATACCGTTGACGTCTGATTTCATTGCGCTGCTGGACATGGCTAGCGAGCTCGGCGTGTAGGTCGATGTCGATGACGCTGTATGGCTCGCAGGTGACGCTGGTGGCTAGTTCCCCAACTACGACCTGATTCTGCTTGCGCCCGGTCTGCGCCCAATCGAACGGCGCTACGCACTTGCACACGAGTCGGGGCACGCTACCCACGGGCGCCACGCAGGGATGAGCGAGTCGCTCCATGCCCGCCGAGAACGACAAGCTGACCAATTCGTTGCACCCCTGCCTGTCTCCCCGCTAGAGGCCGAGCTATGTGAACGCCTCTATCGGCACAACCCGAACCTGCTCGCACAAAACTAGACGCCACAACCTACGTTGTCACCACCTGGCAAGACCTTGATAGCGACCACGCAATCAGACAAAGACAACAAGCATAACCGCGAAACCTGCCTACTTGATCGAAACTGTAATACTTCTCTGAAAGCCATGAATAAACGCATCTACCTCTACGCCGACGAAACCGGAAACCTTGACTACGACGGGACACCGAACCCACAAGGTGGCGGAGCATCAACCTACTTCGGCTTCGGAACCGCCACATTCCAGCACGACACACACGGAGACGACCTCCTACAGGGTCTCCACCTACGCGCTAGTCGCTCCAAAGAAGGAATTAAGCTCACCCGCGGATTCCACGCCGTCGACGACTCTGCTAGAACGCGAAACGAAATGTTCAGCCTCATCCAAAAGCAAGCGCCCCGCTTCGATACAACCTTCCTGTACAAGTCAAACGCATACCCGCACATCAAAGATGCTGGACCAATGGGTCTCTACAAGACAGCCTGGTACTTACACCTCAAAGAAATCGCCCTCCAAGTTTCCGAGCCTCAAGACGAGCTGTTCGTCATTGTGGCAGAGTTCGGTACCAAAGGAATCAGAGAAGCTGCGCGACAAGCAGTAGAAGAAGTGTGCAGTCAGATACAGCGAAATATCACGCTATGTGTGTGGACCGCGCCCTCAGCGTGGGGATTGCAAGTAGCTGATTACGGTCTTTGGGCTGTGCAGCGGCATTTAGAAGGTAAGAAATGCACATGGTTTGAGCCGTGCATTAAACCGACGCTTGCGAGTTTGTTCCTTCCATGGGGGCGCCCATAAAACATAGAGAAGCTGGCTATCTCACCTATCGGGGTAAGAAGTCCTCCCCTGGAGGACTTATCGCCAGCATTGCCCTGATCATAACCAATAATGTCCACCGATTCAAGAGTTTTATGTGATGGTTCATACACAAACCGCTTCGCCTTTTCCATCTGCATGAAATCACTCTCCGAGCTCCAGGTTGTTCGCACACCCCATCGCTGATAAGGATGGCTCGACCTCGTGCGGTGGACCAGAGCTTGGTGAAAACGAAGAACGACTAAAACGAGGTGAAGCCGCCATTGACTGGCTCAGGGGAAAGCTTGCAAGACAGCGAATTAGCGAAAAACATGTAAAGAGCTTTTACAAAAGCCCACAGGCTTCATACCTCCACGGCGACGAGTGAGGGATTGCAACCACCCTCTTGCAACATGCCATTTCAGGCTTTTCCAATGTTTATGACATGCTGTACACATGAGAAAAACAACTATCGCAGCAGCCCTCGCCTGCTCGCTCGCGCTCGGTGTCGCAGCACCAGCACACGCCGCTCCTGAAAGTCCTGTCCCGACAACCACCACAACCTCCAAGCCGGAGACCCCTTCAGAAGGGCTTTCCGACGGCGCCATCGCCGCCATCGCAGTCACAAGCATCCTCGCGGTACTGGGCATCGGCGCTGGTGCTACGTTCTGGGCGGTCCAGCAACGCATCATCCCGAATCCACTGCCAGGCATTATCCCTGGACCACCAGCAAAGAAGCCTGCCCCGAAGCCAGCTCCTGCTCCAAAACCAGCACCGAAACCCGCACCGGCACCGAAGCCTGCCCCTGCCCCAAAGCCAGTCCCGGCTCCAGCCCCGAAGCAGGCACCCGCGCCGGCACGCAGTGGCAAGCTGCCTGCCAATGGTCACTACAAGTCCTGCGCAGAAGCCCGCCGCGCGGGTGTCACCCCGATCTACAGCCACGAGCCTGGCTACCGTTCGAAGCTCGACCGTGACGGCGACGGCGTCGCCTGCGAATAGCCCCCGCCCGCAGCAGACGCAATTCTGTTCACAAAATCCCGACTCAGCTTTCGGCGACTACTCCGACCCCAAAAGCACCCGAAAGCCCCCCGACCCACAGCGCTACTTCGCCACGAAGTAGCGCTGCTTGTTCACAAACTCATCCATCCCGAGCGGCCCGAGCTCGCGTCCGAAGCCGGAGTTCTTCACGCCGCCGAACGGCAGCCCGGCACCACGCGCCTGCGGGATGTTGACGTGGATCATGCCGGTGACAACCTGGTTGGCCACCTTCTTCGCGCGCTCCTCATCGGTGGAGAACACCGCGCCGCCGAGTCCGTAGCGGGAGTTGTTTGCCAGCTCCACGGCTTCCTCATCGGAGGACACCTTGTAGATCTCCACGACGGGCCCGAAGAACTCCTCGTAGTAGGAGTCGGAGCCAACTGGGATGTCGGTGATGACAGCCGGGGTGAAGTAAGCACCTTCCCCGGTGAGTTCGCCTCCGCAGTGGAGGGTGGCGCCGGCGTCGACGGCTGCGGCGACTTGGTCGCGAAGCGTTTCGGCGGCCTCCCGGGAGGACAGTGGGTAGTAGCAGCCTCGCTCTGGCGTAAGCGGATCACCCTGGCGAAGTGCAGACACGGCGTCCACCATCTTGGAAACGAACTCGTCGTAGATGTCGTCCATGACGATGATGCGCTTGTTGGAGGTGCATGCTTGGCCGACGTTGCTCATGCGCTTCTTCATGGCGGTGCGCACTTCGCGATCAATGTCGTCGGTGTCAAGGACGATGTAGGCGTCGGTACCGCCGAGTTCCAGCAGGGCCTTCTTCAGGTTGGCACCTGCGGCCTTCGCCACGGCCTTGCCTGCCCCCTCGGAACCGGTGAGCGATACTCCTTGCACTCGTGGGTCCGCGAGCAGGTCTTCGATCTGGCTGTGGCTAATGCGACGGTAGTTGAACACGCCTTCGGGCACGCCGGCGTCGTCGAAGATCTGCTGGATTGCTTCGGCGGAGCGCGGGCAGATGGACGCGTGCTTGAGGATGATGGTGTTGCCCGCCATCAGCGTCGGCGCCGCGAAGCGCGCGACTTGGTAGTACGGGAAGTTCCACGGCATCACGCCGACGATCACGCCGAGCGGCACCTTACGGATCACGATGTCCCCACCGTCGTGCGGCAGCGGTTCGTCCGCGCCGAATTCGGCGCCGTGGTCTGCGTAGTAGTTGCAGATTTCCACGCATTCGCTGACTTCCCCGTCGCCTTGGTTGATGGCCTTGCCCATCTCTTCGGCGATGATTTTCACGAGGGTGTCGCGGCGCTCGTCGAAAAGCTGGGCGACTTTGCGCAGGTATGCGGCGCGTTCCTCGTAACTGAGGGCACTCCATGTCTTGTACGCAGCGTCGGCGCGCTGGAGGGTGTCCTGCAGCTCTTGGTCGGTGGTCTGCTCATACGTTGCGACGATCTCATTCGTCGCCGGGTTTTGTACTCGATATGTCGTAGCCATGGCCCCACGCTACAGCTTCTTCCCACTTTTCGACGTCCATTCACCCACCTTTACGCCAGTTCCCAGATACGCAAGCTGCAGATTTCCATTGTTCTGTAACATACGCTAGAGTGTCTTTCGCACCTAGTGCGTATTCCTCCATAGCTCAGTTGGCAGAGCATTCGACTGTTAATCGAAGGGTCACTGGTTCGAGCCCAGTTGGAGGAGCAAAGCGAAAGGCCCGAGGTTTCCGCATCCTCGGGCCTTTCGCTTACCCTGATGGTATCCCACACCTTTGAACCGAGAGGTCAACCATGAGTTACGCCACCCAGTCTCAACCGCAACAGTCTTCTTCGAAAACCAAAACAGTGCTCGCTTGGATCGCGATAGCGTTCGGCATCATCCTGTTGCTTTTGGGTGAAATTGGCGGCATCCTGCTCGCGGCAGCATTCATTGTGCCGGGTGCCTGGTGGTTGCGGTGCGAGGCCCAAGATAAAAAGCACTACAACGAGACACAAGAAGCCACCGCGAATCACGAGCAGTTGCGCACGCTACTAGATCCCCAGCGCGACTCGTTGGTCCTCAACAGCATGGGCGATGCGCCACAGTTCACCCCAGTAAACCGCAGGTGGCCTTTTGTTTGGCTGACAGCACTGGTGCTGTTTATTGCCGGTGGTAGCCTCATTCCCGAATCTGGATCCACCACAAACACGGAGCCCACTCGGGCAAGCATGGACCCGACCACAACCACGTCTGCCACGAGTGAATCCACCTCAGCAGCAACCACTACAACACACACGTCGACGACCAGCTCTACTCACAGCAGCTCTTCCCCGAGCAGTATGACAACCGAGGAGACCACGGCAAGCATCGCCAAATTTGCAGACATTCCGACCGAAGAACCTTCACAAGCTCCCGCGCCCGAGCCCGTAATTGAGCAACCCGTACCCGCTGCGCCTGCGCCGGCCCGTGTTTACTACGCCAACTGCTCCGAAGCACGCGCAGCTGGCGCCGCTCCAATTTATGAAGGACAGCCTGGCTACAGCAGGAAGCTCGATCGCGACGGCGATGGCATCGCTTGCGAATAGTGGGTCAAACTTGCTGCTCCTACCCATCACTCGGCGATCAGACCCAGATACTCACGAAGGAATCTGACATGCGATTCGACTACTGGACCGTTCGGGCAGTCCCCCAGCCGATGGGGATCACCACCATCGGCGTGGGTGTAATCGTGCTCGATCCACACACGGGACAATCGCAGTTCAGATTCAAGGATGCCCACCGAGCGTTCACTGAATCTGATAATCGAGACGCGGTCAAACATGCACTGCAAAACTTTAAGGACGAGCTAGAACAGCTTTCTGCTCCTACAGAACCTCTCTACCTTGGGGATCGCTATTCACTTCGTGGCTACTTAACTTTTGTTGGTAGCCATTGGATGAACATAATCCGAGTCGACCAGGTCCGAAGCATGGATGCAGCAAACATCTCCGAAGCAACCCAGTTGCTTTTTGACACTTTGATTGGCGGCCAAGCGCAAAGCGATGCCAAACCGGGAGTCCGCCAGTTGAAGAGGGAAATCCGCACTGTATACCGCTCGTTCCCGGAACTCGGAAAAGCCACAGTTCCGGATGCCGATGTCTCCGTTGCCAGGCGCGAGCTCGATCTCAACCTCGCCGTAGTGCGAGAAGACACCGTATTAGAACTGAATCAAGCTTTTAATTTCCAAGTAGATAACCCTGCTAAAACGTGGTCTCACATCGATGCGTGGACGCTGAAGATCGATAAACTGCGCCAGGAAGGAGGCAAGCTTAAGTACAACGACTCCTCACTCGAGATTGGCAAGGACCACCTTTCGGTCACTGCGGTCGCCCTGGACCCGGCTACAACGGCCCAGCGAAAAAATTACGAACTGTTCAGGGACTTTTGCCATGATCTCAACGTGATGCTCATTAGTAGCAGCCGAGTGGGAGAGCATGCCGAGAGCCTTAACCGTCGTCTCAGTGCCTAACTGGGGACCTTGTGCGATGTAGGGAACTTCAATCGCGAAACCTGGTTACTGAACGTGCCACGGTGTTGGCCGGCTTTGTCTTTGAGCTGGGGCCTGAGCAGAGGCGTGTTTGGTGTATTGGTGATGTGATTCCAGCAGGTATCTAGGCATTTTGTGTAGCGAGAGTTATTTTGAGTCCTAGGGCTTTCATGATTTTCGTGATAGCCGCAAAGGACGGGTTGCCGTCTTTTGATAGTGACTTGTAGAGGGATTCACGGTTGAGTTGAGTTTCTTTAGCGAGCTGGCTCATGCCGTGTGCCCTTGCAATGTCACGCAAAACCACCTGTACGGTTTTCGTATCGCCGTCTTCGAGTGCGATAGCCAGGTAATCGTTTATTGCTTCTTGGCTATCGAGATATTTGCTTGCATCGAACGCTGAAAATGTTACTTCCTTCACGACTGTTCCTCCCTTACCTGTTGTGCGAGCTGTTGAGCGGTTCGAATATCTTTAGCCTGGCTGGTTTTATCTCCTCCGGCCAGCAGGAAAACCGTTATTGCGCCTAGTTGGGTGTAGTACACACGGTAGCCGGGCCCGAAATGAAATCTCATCTCGCTCACCTTCTCGCCAACGGGTTTGATGTCTCCAATCATTGTTCCGTGGGCTTCGCATCGGGCTATTGCATACAAAATGCGTCGCTGAGCATGTTTGTCTTTTAGCTCACCTAATCAGGTGTCAAACAAGCTACTGGAAATAATCTCCACGCGCCCAAGTGTAGCCTACAAGCTACAAAGGTCAAGGGGAGAAAACATCTCTCATGGCTGACTCCTCTTCCGGTTTGAGGGTTGGTTTGGAGGGTGAACGGGAGTTTAAGCGAGCTATCACCGACATCACCGACATCAACCGCGAGATGCGGGTACTTGGGCCGACTCGCTCATGGTCAATAGCGCCCAACTCGCCCCACCCCAGATACACTGACCCCATCGATCCCCCGAAAACCGGAGTCCGCCCATGCCAAACGCAGACGACCTCGAGGCCCGCGTACAGCTCCTGGAGCGTGCGCTCGCGAAGCTCCTTGGCACCGATGATTTCGAGGCGTTCCTCACCGAAACCCGAGCGGAGCAGTCCCCACCCAAACCCACAACGCCACCGCAACCACCGCAACCATCACAAACACCAGCACCCGAAGACCTCACCACAGTCACCAACTCCTCCTCCCCCGACGCAAAGCTGCGACTGTTCGCCGACTACTTCCGCGGCCGCGAGGACGTGTACGCCACCGCATGGCAGAACGGCGAGAAGAAGGGCTGGTCACCAGCATCTTACGGACGCTACGACCGCAACAATCCAAACCTGAAGCCGCTCACTCCGCAGGTCCTCGAGCAGCATCTGCGCCGCGACAACAACCTTCACGTCGGGCTCTACCCACTATGCAAGGGCGACACCTGCTTCCTCCTCGCCTGCGATTTCGACGACGCCGACTTCCGCACCGCCGCCCGCCTGTATGCCGAGACCTGTCGCGAGTACGGCCTCGACCCGCTCATCGAAGTCTCCCGTTCCGGCACCGGTGCTCACGTGTGGCTCTTCTTCAGCGAGCCCGTCCCGGCTGCCCTCGCACGCGCCGTGGGAACCGGCCTGCTCGCTAAGGCCAGCCCGAAGCAGTTCTTCACCAGCTTCGATCGCTTCTTCCCTTCCCAGGACACGCTGCCCGGCAAACGCCGCGGCTTCGGCAACCTCATTGCGCTCCCACTCGCAGGTCAACATCGCGCCCAGCAGCGCACCATCTTTGTCGACGCCTCCTTCGAGCCCACCGACGATCAATTCGCCACCCTCGCCTCCACTACCAAAGCGTCTAAGTCCCAGCTCAAAAAGATTGCCGCTCGCCTGCAGCCAGATCCAGAGACCCAGCTCCCCCAACCGCCTACCAAAGCCGAGCTCAAAGCGCTCAATCAAACCGGCAAAGTACTCATCACCCACGATTCCCGAGTACACATCTCGCTCGAAGGCGTCGACGGCACTACAGCCACCGCACTTCGTCACCTCGGCGCGATCCCCAACCCGCAGTTCTACATCCGCCAGGCCCAGCGGCTGTCCACTTTCCAAACGCCTCGCCTCATCGTCCGTTTCGATGAGCACGATAACACCCTCACCCTGGATCGCGGCGCGCTCGACGACGCCATCACCATCCTCAAAACCGCTGGTTACACCGTGACCCGTCGCGGCAAAACGCCAAAGCCACGCACAATGGAGGCCACATTTACCGGCGAGCTGTACTCCAAGCAGCGTGACGCTGTCGCCGCCATGCGAAAACACCCCACTGGTGTGCTCGTCGCGCCACCGGGTGCGGGCAAGACCGTGATGGCTTGCGCGCTGATCGCACACCGCCAAGTGCCGACCGCAATCATCGTTCCCAATGTAGAACTCGCCACGCAGTGGCGCGAAGCACTCACCAAATTTCTTGACGGCCCCACCATCGGCCAGTACGGCGGCAACTCCAAGAAACTCAGCGGAGACATCGACATTGTCACCGCCCAGTCCATCAGCCGAGCCGACTCACGCACCGACTTCCTCACCGACTACGGCTACATCATCATTGACGAATGCCACCGTGTCGGCGCCGCCGGCCTCACCCGCGCCCTCGCAGATCTCAACGTCCGCTTCATCAACGGTCTTACCGCCACCCCGTACCGCTCCGACGGACTCGACGCCCTCCTACCCTTGATCTGCGGTCCTATTCGCCACACGATGGAGCTCGAGCACGCCGGTCCCAAGCATTACGTTGTACAGACCACGGAGTTCACCTACGACGAGCCCCACCTCTACTGGCCAGATCTCGACAATGCCCTCGCCGCCGATAGTGCCCGCAACGCGCTCATTGCCGAAACCATCGCCCGCGCCACCACCGATGGAAGCAATGTCCTTGTGCTGGTCAAGCGCCGCGAGCACATCAGCGCCCTCGAAGGGCTTCTCACCCACAATTATCCCGACCTCCCCGTGCCTGTGTTTACGCTCCACGGTGCGCAGTCTTCCAAGGACCGCAAAGCCACCCGAAAGGCCCTCGACAGCACGCCGCAGTTCATCCTTATTGCCATGACACAGATCGCAGGCGAAGGTGTGGACCTCCCAGCCCTCGACGCCCTTATCCTCGCAGCTCCTGTCGCATTCAAAGGCAACGTCATCCAACAGATCGGGCGCGTCACCCGCGGCACGGAAAGCACCGCCACCGTTTTCGATTTCCATGACCATCATGTCCCTGCGCTCACCGCAGCGTTCCGCAAACGCAGCGCGGTTATTCGCAAGCAGGGGTTCATTTAGACAAGTCCTTTCGACGCGACTATACCTCCTCCGAGAATACCGACCAAAGGACTACATAGATTGAATCACGTTCGAGAATCCAACCCATAAACGCACGTGACGCCTAACAACATCGACATTTACAGAGTTAGAAGGCCATAAGCAACGCTAACCATTTACAGCACTGGCATATGAACCAAAGAGTCCCACGCCACCTTGCGCCCCTTCCAAAACTTGAAAACATCTACCAATAGGACAATAATCTATTCCAAATAAAATATTGGCCCATCATAGAAAGGCACACCATGAGTCAATTCATAGAAAACAGTTTCAACAACGCTAATTTCCATGGCAGTTTTAACCAGAATAACTTCAATACCAGGAGGGACATCAGGGCACTTACCGAGGCTGAGCTTCAACAGGAATTACAGCATCGGAAAGCTCGAATCGCAGCTACGCGAAGGATCGCAACTAGAGAAGCAATCACCATTTTCACAGTCGGCATTATATTATTCCTAACGAGCATTTTCAGCTTTAAGTTCAGCAACTATGAAAACATGTCACAACTGGCAGCCGCGCTCCTGGAGGGGGCGGCGGGAAATGCAGTATACGAAACACTATGCAGAGTAATTGCACTCCTGTTCGGTACGGCTATGACCATCTCTAGCGGAAACTTGCGATTCCGCAATCCAGAAATCGCCAAAGAAAAACGCGGGCTTAAGTTAGTTAAGTCCGAGCTAGCACGAGAACGCCTGACAGAAAAGAGAAAATGGTTATAAAGTATCTCGCTTCTACATGCCCTACACACATTCAAACGTAAGGATCCAACCAACCAGCTCAACTCCGGGCAAACGTCAACGTTCGATATGAGTCCCAAAACCTTGTGGGGCCAGCGGGGCTCGAACCCGCGACCAGCGGATTATGAGTCCGCGGCTCTAACCGACTGAGCTATAGCCCCTTCCATGAACAGCGCTCAACGGCACTAGTTCCGAAAACACATTACAACATGTCCAAAACAATTTGAAATGGCCCTTACAGTTGCTACCATCAAACAGTTAAGGTATCAGCAAATTCAGCAGTTTCTAGAGCCAGATAAGGAATCCAG